>CALAIY010000013.1 GCA_937922595.1 uncultured Verrucomicrobiales bacterium
AGAGCGCGATGATTTGATCGAGCTTGCTGCTGATCTCGGCTAGGCGCTTGGCGTCTCCGCCGCGGACTTCGGCGGCGAACCAGCCGCCTTGGTAGTCTACTTTGTCGAGGGCTTTCATGACTGTGGGCCAGTCGCAATCGCCTTCTAGGAGGGGGACTCCGAAGCCTTTCCAGGGGCCTTCTTCGTGCTGGCGCTTTCTGGAGTATTCTTTGATGTCTACTTTGAAGATACGTTTGCCTCCGAGGTGGTGGATCCAGTGTTCGGGCCAGCCGAAGGCGATTAGGTTTCCTATGTCTAGATACCAACCTACTTCATTTGGGGCGTTTACGTCGTCGAGGAATTTGGAGGCTTCGAGGGGGGTGAGGAAGATATTGTTCCAGACGTTTTCGAGGGCGATTTTGATGCCGGTTTCTTTGGCGATGGGGACGAGTTGTTTTACACAGTCTAGGAGGTGTTGGTAGGTGTCGCCGTAGGAGGTTTCTTTATTTACCAAGCCGGGGTAGAGGAGGACGGTGGTGCCGCCGTATTCTTTGCAGTCGTGAAGTGCTTGGGTGAAATCGGAGATTGCTTTGGCGCGGGTGGCGGGATCGGCGGAGGCCATGCTTCGTCCGGGGCCGGGGCAGATGAGGCCGGGGATTTCTAGGCCGGTCTCGTCTCTTGCGGCGAGGAGTTCTGCCTTGGGCATTTCGGTGGGGACATCGAATTCGATTCCGTGAAAACCGGCTTCTTTGGCGATGCGAAATTTTTCGAGGATGGTGCCGCTGCCTCCGATCATTCCGTATTTGAGGGATTTTCGGATCGCGCGTGGTTTTTGCGCGTGGGCGGTGGGGAGTGCGGCGGCTGAGGCGGCGGCGGCGGTGGTGAGGAAGGTGCGGCGGTTCATGCTGGCTGGCCGGGGATGGGCATTGGGCCTGGGGTGAGGGCGGTGCCGGTTTTCATGAAGTCTTCCCAGGTGATTTTTTTGCCGGTGTAGGCGGCGGTGCGACCGAGGATGGCTACGGCGGTGGAATTAATCATCCAAGGGGCGTCGGTGACGGTTTTCCCGGATCGAATGGCTTGGAAGAGGTGATCGTGCTCGGCTTGATACATGGAGTTGTGTTCGCCGCGGAATCTCCATTGGTTTTTGCCGGTGATTTTTGGGCTTGGGCCTTTGCCGATGGTGAGTTCGCCGGTGGTGCCGGTGAGGAAATCGGCGTTTTCGTTGTAACATCCGGTTTGTTGTCGAGAGCCCATGGTGGCGCGGATGCCGCCGGGGAATTCGTAGACGATTTGGAAGTGATCGAAGATATTGCCTTCGTGATTATCGACGTTGCGACCGCCGACGCCGACGGCGCTGATGGGTGCGATGTCGCCGGTGGCCCAGCATATTTTATCGACGCTGTGCACGGCTTGCTCGACGAGTGAATCGCCGGAGAGGTAGGAGAAGTTCATCCAATTCCGCAGCTGCCATTCGGCATCGGGCATTCCGGCGGGGCGCGCGGTGGCGGGTGGCATGGGTTTTACGGGGCCGGTGTAGTAGGTGGCGTAAACGGATTGTAGCTTTCCGATCTGGCCATCGTGGAGGCGGGTGAAGGCTTCGCGGCGGGCGGTATCGTAGCGCCAGCAGAATCCAGAGACGAGCGAGAGGCCTTTCTTTTTCGCGATGCGGCAGGATTCTTCGACGGAGAGGAGTCCGGGGACGTCTACGGCGACGGGCTTTTCAAGGAAGACGTGGATGCCTTTTTCAACGGCGGCACGGAGGTGCTCGGGGCGGAACCCGGGAGGGGTGGCGAGGATGATGACGTCGATTCCGGAATCGATCACTTTCTGAAAGGCGTCGAGGCCGACAAAGCGGTTTTCCTGGGAAAGATCAGGGTGATTGAGGTGATTGAGTGCTCTTGGGATTGCTTCGGGAAAGGCATCGCCGATGGCGGTGAGGGTGACGTCTGGATCGGCGGCGAGTGCCTGAGCGGCGGCTCCAGTGCCGCGCCCGCCACATCCGACGAGGCCGAGACGAAGCTTACCGGTGGTGGGCTGAGGATTGGCTTCTGCGCTTTTTGGGAGGGCTATCGAAGCGGCGGCGAAGGTGGCACTTCGGAGGATGGTGCGGCGATGAAGGGGGTTCATAGGTATTTCTATTACGCGAGTGAAGGATTCAGCTTTCTTGGATGGCCATTTCGTTAAATGGCTTCGGGGAGCTGGCAGTGGGGGCAGTTTGGATTAAAAAACTGCCCTTCGCCAATATGCGCTCCCCAATTGGGCGGGGGCCCGATCCGAAGCGGCGCGGTATCCTCGGGGATAACCACGGGCGGTGCAGGAGGAGGCTCCTCGATTTGGCTATCGCGCGTGACCAAAAAAAACAGCGCGAGAAGGACGAGGAGTGGAAGAACGAGAATCGATTTCACCTGAAAAAATGTGGAGTGACGGTGCTTCTCATTTACTGATTCTCCCACATATTCAGGTAATCGGAAGCGACTTTGTAAATCCCCTGGCTCGCTTTCGCTTCATGATTATATCATGAGCGAAACCGCACAACTTACGACGACTATTGCCGGGATGCTCGGCCTCCAGCTTGCGAGCACGCTTGTTTTGCTCGCGGATGCTCCTGAGCCGCTGCGCTCTCAGCTCGCTGCGCTTTCGCGGGAGCTCACTATGGCGGAATCGGCAGGATTTTCCGATTCTGTATCCGAGACTTATACACGTGCAGCGGCTACGGCTCGCGAGGCGGGGAGAACCGCGATTTCCCAGGGCTATATCTCTGCGGCCGCGACTCTGCGTTTGGCCGCAGGTCGGCTGGAGCGTGCGGGGTGGTTTATCGGGGCGCATGCTGCGTAGCCACTTTCTGGCTTTCTGATGGCAATCGTGGAAGCATAGCCCAGAATCACTGCGCTACGCTTCCCTCCCATGCTCAATTACGGAAAACACTCTCTCAACGTCCATGCGAAACTCCACGGAAAGATCTCAATCGCGGGGAAGCTTCCTGTAGAGTCTCAAGACGATCTCTCAATTGCCTATACTCCCGGAGTCGCGGCTCCTTGTGAGGCAATTGCCATGAATCCTGCTCTGGCGCGCGATCTCACGATCAAGCGGAATACGGTGGCGGTGGTGAGTGATGGCTCCGCGGTTCTTGGGCTGGGAAATATTGGGCCGCTTGCGGCGATTCCGGTGATGGAGGGCAAGGCGCTGCTCTTCAAGCGCTATGCTAATATCGATGCGTGGCCGATCTGTCTTGATACTCAGGATACGGATGAAATTATCGAGACGGTGCGCCGCATCGCTCCTGTGTTCGGCGGAATCAATCTCGAAGATATCAGCGCTCCGCGTTGCTTCGAAATTGAAGATCGGCTTCAAGATTTGGGTATCCCTGTTTTTCACGATGATCAGCATGGCACGGCTATCGTCTTGCTGGCGGCGGTGCTGAATGCCGCAAAGGTGGTGGGTAAAAATACTCGCGACCTTCGAGTGGTCATCAGTGGTGCGGGAGCTGCGGGTACTGCGATTGCGAAGCTTCTTCGCTGTATCGATCAGTCTCCTGATGTCTGCGAATCTGTGACCGATGTAATCATCTGTGATAGCCGTGGAGCGATTCATTCCGGGCGCACTGATCTAAATCCTCAAAAACAAGCTCTCCTACCATTCTCGAATCGAGATAATAAGGCGGGGAGTCTCAAGGAGGTGATCGTGGGAGCGGATGTGTTCATTGGTGTGAGCACGGATAATTTGCTGAAGGCTCCCGACGTCCGCACGATGGCGCCTGATCCGATCATCCTGGCGATGGCCAATCCGATACCTGAAATCATGCCGGACGAGGCGCTTGCGGGTGGTGCAGCGGTGGTGGGGACGGGGCGCAGCGATTTCCCGAATCAGGTGAATAATGTGCTGGCTTTCCCCGGGATTTTCCGTGGGGCTCTGGATTCCAATGCTCCTCGTATTACTCCGAAGATGAAGATTGCTTCGGCTCACGCTCTCGCGAGTGCGGTCGCTGATCCGACCTCTGATTCTATCCTCCCCTCTCCTTTCGATGAGCGCGTGGCTCGACTCGTCGCGAGAGCGGTGGTAGCTGCGGCTGCGAAGGATTAGGCACTGTGAACTAAGGGCAAAATACCTTTGAGGTATAGCCTAGTTGGGCGCAGCTATGCGCGCATAGAGGCTGAGGCGCTCCAGGGCGGGATCATCATACTCGACGATCTGCGACATGAATTCATAAAACCGTGTAAATGTACCCAGGTATTTCTTGAAGACATCCAGCCGGTCTTTGTCCTTCTTTGCGTCCTTAAAGTAGAGCATGTATTTAAGGATTCTTGAATAAATATCACGGGCAACTCCTTGAGGGAGGGTGGTAATTTACAAATAATCGTTTACTAGTTTGGTAAACACATTTATGGGAAGTTCCGATGAAGGTCGGCTACCGGACGAAAAAACTCGCTAAGCAGGCGGCGAGTGAAAAAAGTCTGGTGAAGGCCTTCGGTAAGATCGGCGCGAAGCTTTACCTCCTGCGGTTGAGTGAGTTCGGTGCAGCAAATTGCCTCGAAGACCTCCGAAATATACCGGGCCCTCGGATTCATGAACTTACAGGGAACCGGAAGAACCAGTTTTCCGCAGATCTACAACATCCCTACCGGCTGATTTTCACCCCTGCAGACGACCCAGAGCCCTTGAAAAAAGAGGGTGGCTGGGACTGGAAGAGGATCACGATCATCGAAATTTTAGAAATCACTGATACCCATGATTGAGCAACCCTTACCGATCGAAGCCCTTCCACCAGGCGATACCTTGGGCGAGACTCTCGAAATGCTCCCGATGACCCAGATCGAACTGGCGAAGCGGACGGGTATCAATAAAAAGACGATCAACCGTATCGTTGCAGGGATCGAGCCGATCACGGAAGAGACGGCGCTGGCTCTGGAAAACGCGCTAAAGATCCCGGCGCATTTTTGGCTCAATATGGAACGGCAGTACCGGGCTGGGCTAGCGCGCAAAAAGGAAGAGGAAAAGATCGTAGAATTTGCCGACTGGGCTCGTCGATTCCCCTACCCGGCGATGGTGAATAACGGTCTCGTCCCCCCAGCAAAATCCGCAGAGGAAAAGGCCACCCACCTGCTCCCTTATTTCGCGGTGAGAAATCCCGATCAGTGGGAAGAGACTTATAGGGAAGAACATCTGGCTCTCTCCTATCGTAAAAGCCCAAAGGTCTCGAATAAGGTGTGCATGCGCTCAGCGTGGCTACGGGCGGGAGAAATCGAAGCGGCGAAGGTAGAAACGGCGGAGTTCGATCTGGAGACGTTCAAAGATAATCTCCAGGTAGCACGAGGGCTCACATTGTCCACCCCAGGAGAATTCCTCCCAAAACTCCAGAACCTGTGCGCGGAAGCGGGTGTGGTCTATGTGCTGGTGCGAGAGTTTCCAGGATTGGGGATTAGCGGAGTGATGCGCTGGCATCGCAATCGCCCTGTGATTCAGCAGACGCTTCGCTTCAAAACGAATGATAACTTTTGGTTCACGTTTTTCCACGAGGCGAAGCACGTGCTCCAGAAACGCAAGAAGAGGATTTTCCTCGAGGGAAAGGAAGTGGAGCAGATCGATCCAGAAAGGGAGGCGGAAGCAGATGCATTTGCCAGAAACATGCTCATCCCATCAGGAGAGTGGACGGCATTCGTCCGGGAAAATCCTAAGCCGACCGTCTCCTCGATAAAGAAATTCGCAGTGCATTGTGGTATTCATCCCGGCATTGTTGTGGGGCGTCTTTTTCGTGAGAAACGCCTGCATTATTCACATTCGGCGCAAAATCTACAGGCGAAGTTTTCTTGGAAGTAGAGTGAATCGGCGTGATAGATTGGGTATGATTCTTGATCTTCCTAAGTGGTTCGATTTACATACGCATTTTCGGCAGGGGGAGGCGGTGGGTGATTATGTGCGGGCTCACGTTGCGATGGGGTGTGCGGGGGCGCTGGCGATGCCGAATACGCGGCCGCCGGTGAGTCGGGTGAGTGGGGATGCTACGGAAGATAGCTGGAGTATTGAGGGGTATTCTGAAGTGCTGCGCGAGGCGGGGGCGGGCGTTTTTGAGGAGTTGATTGTGCCTCTTTATATTACTCGGGGGACGACGGCGGAGATGATCGTGGAGGGGGCGCGCTCGGGGGGGCTCCGAGCTTGTAAGTATTATCCTCCGCATGGGACGACTAATTCTGAGCATGGGGTGCCGATGGCTGAGCTGGTGGGTGGCCCGGTCTTGAAGGCGATGGAGGAGGCTGGGGTGATCCTTTGTATCCATGGGGAGCAGCATGGGCTGGCGGGGGCGGCTTATTTTGATTCGGGGCGGAATGCGGAGTCGGCTTTTTATGGGGATGCGATGCCTGGATTACTTGAGGCGCATCCTAGGCTTCGAATCGTGTGTGAGCATATCACGACGAAGGAGGCGGTGGCTTTTGTGCGGGGCGCGGACGGGGCGCGCGTGGGGGCTACGGTGACGCCGCAGCATTTGCTTTATACGGTGGGGGATTTGATCCAGGGGCTGAAGTATCACCTTTATTGCTTGCCGGTGGTGAAGTTTGATGCGGATCGGGAGGCTTTGCGGGAGGCGTTGGGTGTGCGTGGGCAGAGGCAGTTTTTCGCGGGGACGGATAGTGCTCCGCATTCGGCGAAGGTGACGGAGTGTGGGTGTGCGGCGGGGTGCTTTACGGGGGGGTGTGCGCCGCAGCTTTATGCGATGGGCTTCGAGGCGGGTGGCAGGGCTTTGGATGTGGGGGCTTTTGAGGCTTTCTTGTGCACGAATGGGCCGGAGTTTTATGGATTCCCGGTTTCGGCGGAGCGGTTTCAGATGGAGCGGGTGGCGGGTGAGGCGGTGGCTTTGAATACTGCTGTGGGTGAGGTGGTGCCGCTGCCTTTGGGCATGGGGCTTTCGCTGGATTGGCGGATTATCTAAGGACGTAGAAGATGACGGCGATGACGTGGCAGATGCTTCCGGCGAGGACGCAGAGGTGCCAGGCGGCGTGGTGGAAGCGGAGCTTTTCCCAGACGAAGAAGGCGACGCCTCCGGTGTAGCAGATGCCGCCGGCGACGAGCCAGGCGATGCCGGGCCAGGGCATGTTGGCGAGGAGGGGGCGGATGGCTACGATGACGATCCAGCCCATGAGTACGTAGAGGGCGGTGGAGAGCCAGTGTTCGCGGTTTCCCCGCATGAGCGCTTTGAGGGTGACGCCGATGAGGGCGAGCCCCCAGACGACGCCGAAGATGCTCCAGCCCCAGCCGCCGCGGAGGGTGACGAGGGTGACGGGGGTGTAGGTGCCGGCGATGAGGAGGTAGATGGCGGCGTGGTCTACGGCTTGAAAGATGCGCTTGGCTTTGGGGGAGCGGACGAGGTGGTAGACGAAGCTGGCGCTGTAGAGGATGACGAGGGTGGCTCCGAAGATGGAGGCGGAGACGACTTTCATGGCGTCTCCAATGGAGACGAGGATCATGGCGACGAGGCCGATGATGGCAACGATGATTCCTAGGCCGTGGGTGATGGCGGAGGCGGTTTCTTCGTCGGCGGTTTCGCTGAGGGAGGAGAGTGGGCGGAAGGGATGTGCCATGAATGGTGAGCGTATATATACTATGGGTGGAGGGCGTGCTAGGGATTGCGGATATGCAATCACGCGTGATTTATCTACACGGGCTGGGCTCGGGGCGTTCGTCTTTTAAGGCGGGTTTTTTCCGGGAGCGCTTTTCGGAGATGGGGGTGGCGCTGGAGCAGCCGGATCTTTCGGTGCCTTCGCTGCGGGAGATGACGGTGAGCTCGCAGCTTGCGGTGGTGGAAAAATTGGTGCCAGAGGGGGAGACTGCGGTGCTGATTGGGTCGAGTATGGGTGGATATGTGGCGTCGATTTTTGCAGAGCAGTTTCCGGGACGGGTGATTAAGCTGGTGCTTTTGGCTCCGGCTTTTGGGTTTCCGAGCCGGTGGTTTGAGAGGTTGCCGGAGGAGGATGCGGTGGCGTGGAAGGAGACGGGGCTTCGGGCGGTGTGGGATTATGAGAACGATCGCGAGGATGCGATTGGGTATGCTTTTGCTGAGGATGGATTGGGCTATGCGGATTTCCCAGCGTGGCGGGTGCCGACGCTGATTTTACATGGGCGGCAGGATGAGGTGGTGCCGCTGGCGTATTCGGAGGAATATGTGGCGATGCATGAGGGCGCTGAGCTGGTGGCCTATGATGCGGATCATTCGCTGGGCGAGGTGCTGGTGCCTATGTGGGGGGCGATGGGGCGTTTTCTAGGCTTCGGCAGCGGTGAAGACTCCGCTAATCCATAATATTAATATTTATCATATTTCAGATAGATTATCTGGAGGCTCGGGTTAATTTATCGGAGTCCTTTTTCCTTCTTTTGCCCACGCCACCATTTATCTCCGATTTCCCGCGGGAAAGCTACTCAGCACGCTGGGCAAGCATCCTGATTACTGGAAACTCCACTGATGCCCCCCGAGACGAGGCTCTTGCGGCTCTCATTACTCGATACACGGGCGAAGACGATTTCGTCCTGAAGAACGGCGATAATGATCCGATCATTCTTGCGGCTTCTTCTGGCAGAATTTTTTCACCAGGGAAAGATACTGAAGCTATTTTTGAGATTTCACCTCCCGGTGCCGAGCAGACGGAAATCCGCGTGCGCTATCGTGCCGAGCTGTTTCACCCAGATACTGCAGCGCAGTGGGCGCACCACCTCCTCGTGCTCCTGGAAAAAGGCACCGATACGAAGATCCTTACCGCGAGTGAGCGCACTGCCGCCCTCGCGAAATCTGGCGATCCAGGTATTCGCCCTTCGGATGATACCTCTTTCTCCGCGCGCTTCGAATCTCAGGCGCAGGCTACTCCAGATGCTCCTGCAATGTGGTGTGCTGGCACTAGCTGGACGTACAAAGAACTAGATCGCTTCGCAAACAGCCTTGCCCACTACCTGGCCGACGCTGGAGTCGAACGCGGTGATCGCGTGGGGATCCACCTGGAGCGCAGGGCGGAATTTTTAGGGACGATGTTAGGCATCATAAAAGCCGGGGCTGCCTACGTGCCGCTTGAGCCTGATCTCCCTCAGGCGCGGCGCGATTACATGATCGAAGATGCGGGTGTCGAAGTCGTGGTGGACGCCGCGATGCTAGAGGCAGTTTCGCGAAGCGACCATCCTCACACGCCTCCTAAATCTGCTCCGAAAGCCGAAGATCTCGCGTATATCATTTATACCTCCGGCTCCACAGGAAACCCCAAGGGCGTCGAGATTGAGCACCGTTCGCTTGTCGATTTTTGTGATGTCACCATCGCGACGCATGACCTTGCCCCCGGCCACACATGGCTCGCAATCACCACGATCGCATTTGACGTCAGTATCAGCGAACTCTGGCCCGCGCTCCTCGCCGGAGCCTGTGTCGCCGTGGCACCGCCAAAGGTTGGCTCCGATAGTGCCGCTCTTTCCCAGCTCATCGCGGAGACTTCGGCTACGCACCTCTGCGCCACTCCCACCACATTGCGCCTACTCACCGGGGCGGGTTGGAAAGGCGATCCTGGGCTCACCATCATTGCAGGCGGCGAGGCAGTAGACCGTGTCATCGCAGAAACGCTCATTCCCCTCTGCCGACGCCTCGTCAATGGCTACGGCCCAACAGAAGCGACCGTCTACGCCACGATGCACACCATCGCATCCGGCACCCCAAACGCCCCTGTCGCCATTGGTCCGCCAAAGCCGAACACCACTCTCTACCTCTTAGACGACGACGGCGAACCCGTCCCAGATCTCGCCCGCGGCCACCTCTGGATCGGTGGCCAAGGCCTCGCGCGTGGCTACCGCAACCGCCCCGATCTCACCGCCGAGAAATTCAAGAAAAGCCCCTTCTCCGATGATCCCCACGCACGTATCTACGACTCCGGCGACGTCTGCTACCGCGACCGTGCCGGTCTCGTCTACTACCTGGGGCGCAGCGATTTCCAGGTAAAACTCCGAGGCTACCGCATCGAACTCGGAGAAATCGAATCACGTCTCACCGCCCACCCCGGCGTCGCCGATGCCGCCGTCCTCGTCCGCGAAGACGAGCCCGGCGAGCAACGCCTCGTCGCCTACATCGTCCCACAAGAAACCGCCAACGCCCCCGCCGACGCCACACTCCAGGATCATCTCGCCGAGACCATGCCCGAATACATGGTGCCCGCGTGGTTCGTCTTACTCGAAAAATTCCCCCTCACCGCCAGCGCCAAGCTAGACCGCCGCGCCCTCCCAGCACCAGACACCACACCAGAAACCATCGAGATCGACGACGACCTCCCCTCCAAAATCGCCGCCCTCTGGTCCCGCGTCCTCAAGCGCCCCGGCATCCGCCCAGAAGACCAAGTCTTCCGCCTCGGCGCGACCTCGGTAAATGCCGTCCGCTTCCAACTCCTCCTCGAAGAAGAGCTCGGCCACAAAATCACCGCCGCCCAAATCTTCCAACACCCCACACCAGCATCCCTCGCTGAAAAACTCGGAAGCACCCGCCACCACACTCACACCACCACCAAATCCGTCCCCAATACCGACGCCGATGCCCCCATCGCCGTCGTCGGCATGGCCTGCCGTTTCCCCGGCGCACCAGACATCGACGCCTACTGGAATCTCATCGCCAGCGGCACCGAAGCCATCCACACCTTCACCCCCGAAGAGCTCGCCAAAGCCGGCGTCCCCATTTCTGAAAGCACCCACCCAGAATACGTCCCGCGCGGCACCATCCTCGAGCGCGCCCTCGATTTCGACCCAGCCTTCTTCGGCATCTCCCGCCCCGACGCCGCCATCCTCAGCCCGCAATTCCGCATCTTTCTCACCACCGTCTGGCAAGCCCTCGAACACGCCGGCTACCCAGGTGAAACTCCCGGCTCCCCCATCGGAATCTTCGCCGGCTCCGGCGACCCCGCCCACCTCTACGCCACCCGCGACCTCCCCGAGCCCCAACGCCTCCAGACCCTCGTAGGCAACGGAGCCGATTACCTCTGCACCCGCGCCGCCTTCGCCCTCGGCCTCACCGGTCCCGCCATCTCCATCCAGACCGCCTGCTCCACCTCCCTCGTCGCCATCGCCGAAGCCGTCCACGCCATCCGCGCCGGACGCTGCGCCATGGCCCTCGCCGGCGGCGTCTCCTTCAGCTGGCCCCACGCCCAAGGCTACCGCGCCGGAGAAGGCCTCATCTACTCCAAGCAAGGCCACTGTCGCCCCTTCGATTCCCGTGCCGATGGCACCCTCTTTAGCCAAGGCGCCGGCGTCGTCCTCCTCAAGCCCCTCCACCAAGCACAAGCAGACGGCGACACCATCCACGCCATCATCAAAGGCATCGCCACCAACAACGACGGCTCACGCAAAGCCTCCTACGCCGCCCCCAGCATCGAAGGCCAGAGCGAAGTCATCCGCGCCGCCCTCGCCGACGCCGCCATCTCCGCCCGCGACATCAGCTACCTCGAAGCCCACGGCACCGCCACCAAAGTCGGCGATCCCATCGAAATCTCCGGCCTCACCGCCGCCTACCGCGACCACACCACCGACTCCCAATTCTGCGCCCTCGGCTCCGTAAAAGGCAACATCGGCCACGCCGACGCCGCCGCAGGAATCGCCGGTTTCCTCAAAACCGTCCTCGCCCTCAAGCACCGCAAGCTCCCCCCCTCACTCCACTACGAAAAGCCAAACCCCGAAATCGCCTTCAGCGAAACCCCCTTCAAAGTCCAGACCTCACTCCAAGATTGGAAATCCCAATCCCCCCGCACCGCCGGCCTCAGCGCCTTCGGCATGGGCGGCACCAATGCCCACGCCATCCTCCAAGAAGCCCCTCACACCCCCACCAAAAAGGAAAAACCCACCCCCTGGCACCTCCTCCCCCTCTCCGCCCACACCCCAGAAGCCCTCGCCGCCACCACCGAAAACTTCGC
>CALAIY010000014.1 GCA_937922595.1 uncultured Verrucomicrobiales bacterium
AGGATGGGGAGTTTCCTGATGGTGTGATTGGGGTGGTGGAGCTTCATTCGGGGGATGTGGGGTTTCTTAGTGGGGATGGCGAGGGGGTGGTGCCGGTGGTGCCGGTGGTGACTCCGTGGGGGCGTGCGGATGTGGCGCTGAATCAGGTGAAGGGGCTTATTAGTGGAGCTGATGGATTTTTAGGGGGATGGTTGTTGCTGGAAGATGGTAGTCGTGTGGAGGTTTTTGTGGGGGAGGGGATGCTTTTTGTGGGGGAGAGGGAAGTGGAATTGTCTCAGTTGCGTCGCTTTTGGAAGCCGGGTGAAGAGGCTCCGCAGGTGGATGATCTTTGGGCAGATACCCCGGAGATTGACGATATCGAGGCGGCGGAAACGAGTGGGGTGTGGCTCGCGGGTGGGTCGCAGGTGGTGGGGAACCTTGGGGGCGAGGTGGTGACGCTTGTGGGGGCGACAGGAAAGACGGATGTAGAGGCTTCGAAGATTGTGTCGTTAGTAAGAGACTTGGGATCAGATGACGGAGGGGATCGATTTGTCGTCGAGGTCGAGGGGGGCGGGGTATTTAAGGGGAGGCTCGCGGGGGGCGTCTTGGAGTTTTCGAGCTTTCTTGGATACTGGCGGCTCCCGGCGCATGATGTGGTAGCGTATATAAAATGAAACGGTGATGGCTCGTAATTCTATATTCGCAATGTGCGTGCTCGTGCTCGGCCTCCATGTGAGCGCTGTGGCAGAGGAGCTTGTGCCGGGGACTTATACTCCAGTGACGGATGCATCAGGTACGGTGTGGACGGTGAAGCAAAATGGCATTCTGGGTAAGGGGGCTGATGGGCTTATTACCGGGGGAATGGTGCTGATGGTGAATAATGTGCAGTTTTATACGGCAAAGCCGATGATGTCGGTGGATACGGGGGCGCTTGTTTTGGAGAATACGCAGGTGAGTATTCCGGTGGATGTGACGCGTCGGGTGCGGGTGCAATCGAAGGAGGGATTCGTGCGCTTTCTAGATACGTTTTCGAATCCAAGTGCGTTCCCGACGGTGCTTCAGATCGAGCTTCGCTCAAACCTCGGGGGGCGGTTTACAGGGGTTTATACTGACCGTGGGCGGAAAGTGGCGGGGGCGCTTGAGAAACGCGAAACGGGCGTGATCGCGATCCCTAAAAACGCGGGACAGAAGGCGGTATTAATCACAGCATCGACGAGCCGGGCGACTTTGAAGCCAACGATAGGTATTCAAAATGATTTTCAGCTTTCACTGCTCTATAAGCTAGAGATTCCGGCGGGTGGTGAGGTGTCGTTGCTTCATGCCGTTTCGGCAATTGCTACTCCAGCAGATACGAAAAGTAAGACGCTTGCTCCGATCTTCCGAAAAACTGCTCTTTCTCGTATCGTGCGATTTCTCCCGCGCGAGGCGCGCACGGGGATGGTGAATGTAAGACCGAAGTCTGGAGGGACGGCGGTCGCCGGCTCTCTTCTTGATGTGCCATTGGATGCTCTCGGCGTGGAGCCGGGGAAGCAGGATATTTTGGCGGTGGGAGATCGCACTCGTCTTTTTGGAAAAGCGTCTTGTGCGGGGTTTGCTGTTTCCACGGCTCATGGGCGTGCGGAAATTCCGTTCGATCAGGTCGCGGCATTGGTTGGTTCAAAAGATGGTAGGCTCGGGCGTGCGATTTTACGGGATGGGCAGGTGCTCGTGGGGACGCTTGAAGCGGAAGATCTTGGATTCACTCTCCCGAGCGGCACCCAAATTGCAGTCGATGTGCGGCGGCTAGATCGACTTGTCTGCCGCGCTACAGAAATCGATGGGGCGTGGACAAGTGAGACGAAGATCCTTGCTGAGCTTAGTGATGGGACTCGCATTGCGCTCACGGAAGCCGTGCCATTTATGGTGGCCACCCGTTGGGGGGCATTGAATATTGTTGGGAGTGAGCTTTTCTGGGTCGTCCCGGATGAAGAACGCGCCGTCGGGCGTAGAGTCACGCTTTCTGATGGAAGCACGTTTTATGGGTATCTGAGCGGTTCGACGGTCGTTGTCCCCGCAGTGTTATTCGATCAAAATGATGGTGTGCGAATTTCTCCATCCGACGTCCGGGCGTTGATCACCAAATCGGGGAGAGGACATATCCAAAAATCAGTAAATGCCGATTCCCATCGATCTTCGGACAAAGAAACTCGACTTCCTCCCCGGCGGGTGACGCTGGCCGGGCGGCAAGTTTTCTCCGCTTCGCTTGCCTCGGAATCGCTCGATGTGATCACCGGTGGCGACCTCATTCAGATTCCCCCATCCACTATTCGCTCGCTTAAAAACGTCACCGAAGATTACGATGAAGCTGAAGCGGAAGCCATTTTTGAACTCTCTCTTTGGGGGGGCAGCACTGTAGTTGGAAGCCTTCGCTCATCTACGGTATCGATCCGCGTCCGCAGCCACGAATGGCGTGTGCCGACTTCAGATTTGTTCGAAGCATTCGCCCCCGCTCCTCAAGTGTCGGATGCCTCTCGCACCCGAATTGCCGCATTGATCCGACAGCTTGCGAGCGATGTTTGGCGCGAGCGCGAAGCGGCTACAGCCGAGCTTGCTGAGTTTGGGTATCTCGCACAGCCTGTGCTCGAAGAAATCCGAAATACGACGCAAGATCCCGAAGTGCGTCGCCGCGTAGATGGTATTCTAGCCGACCTCCCCTAAGCCACCGATGAGCACCCCCCCATCAAGAGAACGCATTCTTGCTGCCGGAGCTGAAGCTCAGCGTTGGATCACTGTGCGGCGGTTTATTGGGTATGCGAAAGCGACAGCGCTACCGCTAGGAGCCGTTGGCAGCGTCGTTGTATTAATCAGTCGATTTGTGAGCCGAGCATCAGGTCAGCTTCCGTGGATTCTCGTGGGCGTCGCACTCTGGTTGATTGTCTGTGGCATCGTGGCCTGGCTTCGGCGCCCCACGCCAATGCAGGCACTCGCCCGATGGGATGCCGCCGCTGGCCGCCCCGATGTATTCGCGTCCGCCTATGCCTTTGCATCAAGCGAATCGACGCAAAATACACAAGCCACTACCGTCGGTCAGCAACTCCACCTCGACCGCTCCTCAGCAGCGCTTCGCGAAACCGGTGATCACGGCATCGAGCGCGATCTCCCGCTCCCCGGTTTCGCCGCCATCATTATACCCATTGTCGCGCTCTTCCTTCTCGGCACCTCGCCCGTCCTCGTCCGTCCGCTGGATCCTGGTGAATTGGCTCTCGACGCCGACGCCCTTACCACCGCCGACGAGCAGGCCGAAAAACTCGAAGCTGAGCGCGATCGCCTCGCCGCCCTCGAAGCGGACGCCAGCCTTAGCCAAGAAGAGCGCGAAAAGCTCCAGGCCATGAGAGAAGCCCTCGAGGCTGCCGCCGAAGAACTCGCCGACGCCGATGGCAAAACCGCCGAAGAAGTCCTCGACGCCCTCGAATCACGCGCCCGCGAAGCCGAGAAAATGGCCGATCAACTCGGCGAGACCGGAGCCCCCTGGGCCTCCGATGCACTTCTCGAAGAAATGTCCCAGCATGCCGACTTCGCGGACCTCGCCGCCGCCGTGCAAGACCAGGATGCCGCATCCTCAAAAGAGCAATCCACACAATCCGCCGATCGTCTCCAAGACCCCGCGCTCGCCAAAGACGTCGCCCAGCGCATGGACGCCGCCCTCCAAAAAACCATTGCCGCCGCCACCGAAAGCGACCTCGAAAAATTCTTCGGCAAAGGCGTCAATGAAGCCAGCACTGCCCTTACAAAAGAGGACACCCCCACCGCCGCCAAAGCCTTCTCCGATCTCGCAGAGAAATTCGCCGAAATCGCTCAACGCGAAAAAACCCAGGAAGAACTCCAAAAAATCGCCGACGCCCTCCGCGAAGCCGGCAGCGCCATCGCCGGCCAGGACGGCGAAGCCCTCGAAAAGCTCGCCGCCAATAAAAACAACGGCTCCGATGGCTCCGCCAAAGACCTCCAGTCCGGCGACCTCGCCGAAGCCGGAAATCCAGGCCAGCTCTCCGACCTCCCCCTCCTCCCGCCCGGTATGATGGACGGTCAGCTCCCCCCGCCAAGCGGTGCCCCCGGCTCCGGCCAAGCCCCCCCGCCAGGCACCCAGCCCCCCATCCCCGGCACCATGAATCCCGGCGAAGGCAATCCCATGGGCATCGTTCCCGGAGGCAAGCCCGGTGAATCCATGATGCTCCTTGCCGCCCCCATCCCAGGCACCAAGCCCGGAGCCGCTGGAGCCGCCATCCCCATCCCCGGCCAAGGGAATTCCCCCGGTCAAGGAGGCCTTCTTCCGGGGCAGGGGAGCTACCAAGCCCAAGGCGAAACCGCCGCCGCCCGAATCGAGACCCCGCGCCAAGGCACCGTCGTCGCCCAGCAGAATGCCTCCGGCCAATCCTCCGTGCGCGCCATCGAAGGCGGCACCCGTGAAGAAGACGCCACCCGCACCCGCCAACAAGTAGCCACCGAATTTCTCAAAGTAGAAGAAGCCGCCCTCGACGAAAAGCCAATCCCGCTCTCCCGTAAAACTGCCGTGCGTAGATATTTCAATAGCCTCCGTGAAAAATTCGAAACCTCCGAATAGTCACTCCCCTTTACCCTTTCACTTTCCTCTCTGCTTAATGACCCCCGAACAGCTCTCCGACGACCTTAAGGCCTTCAATTCCCTCTTCGCCAAGCTCAAGCTCGAGCTCGGCAAAGCCATCGTCGGCTACGACGATCTGCTCACCGAAGTCCTCGCCGCCATCTTCGGCGGCGGCCACGTCCTCCTCGAAGGCGTTCCCGGCCTCGGCAAGACCCACCTCGTAAAGACACTCTCCACCGCCGTTGGCCTCCAGCCCGGGCGCGTGCAATGCACCCCCGATCTCATGCCTGCCGATATCCTCGGCACCCACATCGTAGACTCCGACGCCTCCGGCAAACGCACCCTCCGCTTCGAAAAAGGCCCCGTCTTCTCCAATATCCTCCTCGTCGATGAGATCAACCGCGCCACCCCTAAGACCCAAGCCGCCCTCCTCGAAGTCATGCAAGAGCACAGCGTCACCGCCGGCTCCGAGACCCTAGCACTCCCCGAGCCCTTCTTCGTCCTCGCAACGCAAAACCCCATGGAAATGGAAGGCACCTATCCACTCCCCGAAGCACAGCTAGACCGCTTCATGTTCAAGCTACGCGTCCCATTTCCCGATCTCAGCTCACTCGTTGAAATCTCCGAGCGCACCACCGGCTCAGCCACAGAAAAAGTCTCTGAAGTTACAAACGGCGAAGAAATCCGTCGCTTCCAAGACATGCTCACCTACCTCCCCGTTGCCCGCGACGTCACCGAATACGCCGCCCGCCTCGTCCTCGGCACGCACCCCAATGAAGGAGAGAAATCCAGCGAAGCCGTCCGGCGCTACGTCGCCTACGGCTCAAGCCCACGTGGCCTCCAAGCACTCATCCGCGGAGCCCGCGTTCACGCCGCCCTCGCCGGAGCCACCGCCGTCGGCACCATCCACATAAAAGCCGTCGCCAAATCCGCCCTCCGCCACCGCACCATCCTTAATTTCGAAGGCGAAGCCGAAGGCACCGATGTAGATACCATCGTTGATGAACTGCTCTCCTCCACCGCCACTCCAGCCGACGCCGCAGCCTAAAGCGCGCCTCTCCTAATCGCCCCCCCTCACGGTCCCCCCCACCCCGTAATCAACGATGGCAACCAATCCGCCCGCTCAAGACGAGCCCGATCCGAAGAAAGCCGCCCTCTCCCCCGCCGGAGGAATGAAAGCCGCACTTCCCGGCGTGCAAGACGAAGTCACCCGAAAAGCACGGAACATCCGCTCAGATATAGGAAAAAAAGAGCCCAGCGCCCAATCCACCGCCTCACTCTCACCCACTCTAGGCAAAAAAATCCTTGGAAAAGAGACCCCTGAGAATAAAAACCCCGGAGAGCATCGGCTAAATCCTGACAAAACAGCCAAGCTCATCCCAATGGATGCGCTCCGCCAGGAGACCGCCGAAATCACCTCCGAATGGCGGGATGGAATGGAGCGCAACGACATCGAAGTCGAGCCCGAAGAAATTAAGCAAGGTAAATTTCGCCGCCTCGTCGCCTTCGGTGTCCTGCTCATTCTCGTCGCTGGCTTCTGGATCGCCAAATCCGCCATCCAGAAATACAACGCTTCGCAAATGCCCTCCCGCACCCCTGCACTAGCCGCCTACGATGAAGAGAAATTAATGGTAGAAAAAGCCACGCAGAACCTAAAGCGCTACCTCGCCACCGAAGACATCACCGAAAAATTCAAGTTCACCCGTGATAGCGAAGATCGCATCCGAGACATGGAGCGCTACCTAGGCGACCGCCCCGACGAGCAAGGAATCAGCATCATCGGAGATAGCCTCGCCATCCAAACATTCACCCGTCAGAAAAAACCCTTCCTCGGCCTCGTCTTCGAATTCGATGACGTCAGCCGCCGCGGAGTCGTCTTCGAACTCACCGATCAAGGCCCAAAAATCGATTGGCGGAGTTTCGTCGGCTACTCGGATATGAGCATCGAGGAATTTCTCCAAGTCCAGCCCCTCGAGCCCATGCTCATGCGCGTCGTCATCAATGAAGACGACTATTACAATTTCAACTACAGCGACTCCCAAGCCTGGGTCTGTATAAAAATTGAAAACGCCTCCCGAGACCGCAGCTTCTGGGCCTATTGCCCCCGAGATAGTGCCGTCCACCTAGCCCTCGTTATAGGAGAAAAAGAACTCGCCACAAAACGCATCGGTATATTCGAAGCCGTCGTCCAAGTCCGCTTCGAAGAACAAGGGCGCGATAGAAAGCAGGCACTCCTCGAAGAATTCATCACTGCCGGTCACCTAGTGCCGTAGCCAATCCGCTATCCCCGCATCCGCAGCGCAAGCAAGCTCCACAGCATCCGCGCCGCAGACGTCGCCCGAAGCGTCGTCCCCGGGCTCTCCGCCCACGTTACCGGCTCATACCGCAAAGGCACCATCGCCTCCATCAGTCGCAGCGTAAGCTCCACATCAAAGATAAACCGCCGCTCCTGGAGCTGCAGTTTCACCGAATCATACGCCCTCCTCGGCACGATTTTAAACCCACACTGCGTATCCGGCACCGGAAGCCGGAAAAGCGCCCGCACCACCCACCGGAAAGCCCCCCCCAAAGCCCGCCGCAGAGGCGTCCGCTGCACCCTTTCCCGATCCTCCTGCTGCCGCACCGCATAAAGCGCCGCACCCGCACGCCCAGGACCCGCCGGCGCAAAATACATCTCCAGTAAACGCGCCACCTCCGAAGCTGGCACCGCACCATCCGCATCCACAAACGCCAGCGTCGCCACCTCATCTCCCGCCCCATCCCAGCCCGCATAAACCGCCCCCCCCTTACCCGCATTACTCTCCAGCACGAGAAACTCCGCCCCCCAATCCCCACACGCCTCCGCCATCCCCCTTGATTCCCCCGCCCGCGACCCATCATCCACCACCACCAGCCCAACCCGATCCCGCAGCCCCGCCCCATCAAGCACCCCCGCGAGCTCCTCCAAAAACGGCGGCAACCTCCTGCTTTCATTAAAAGCAGGGATCACCAAAAGCGTATCGCAGATCCCAGGCATCACACCGCCATCATCGCACAGCCCTCAAAAATCTTCGAAGGAAAAGACGCACAACTCTTGACGAACTGCCCAATCCAGTATTCAGTCCAGCTCGACGAAAACTCTTCGGAGTTTTACTCAACGGTTAGGTGGCTGAGTGGTCGAAAGCGCATCTTTGCTAAAGATGTGAGCTCGTAAGGGTTCCGTGGGTTCGAATCCCACCCTGACCGCCATTTTCCAAGGGCTGCACGAAAGTGCAGCCCTTTTTCTTTTCGGGGATCAGAGAGCACGCAGCGCTTTTTCTATGCTATCGACCGCCAACAGATTGCCACCTGGTTCAAGCGCTGTCCTCGTCGCTCTTCCTCGCTTCTATATAGTCCTTTTTTAGTGACTATCACGGATGTGTTGGAAGAATGCTAAACGCGAAAAATGTGAAGATTTCTGTTCCTTTCTATCAGCAAGGCAATGTCGTTTTTGAATTTAATGGATCCGATTTTAATTCTAAAAAAATAGTTAGGTTTACGTGCCCTGAGAGATCAGCAGGTAAGTTCGCCACAAAGACACGATTTTAGTGAACTAAGTTTGGAGCCCGCAAAGAGGGGCGGGGAAGCAGTGGGGGGGATTAGAAGAATCGGGCGGTTGGGTTATGGCTGCTTTTCTTCAAGGAGGTTTGGGCCTTGTTCTGGGGGGCTTGATTGGAGGGCTTGGCGGCGGATTTCTCCGGCGTCGCTTGCTAGGTGGCCTTCTGCTGAGTGGGCGTTTTCTTCGTTTTCTTTGGGGGTTTCTCCGGGAGGTGGGGGAGGGGTGTGCCCTTGGTGCATTTGGACGGGGACTCCTGCGGGGAAGATGACTTCGCGGGATTCATCGGGCATGGAGATCTGGGCTTGGTCGAAGGCGCTTTTTACTCCTCGGATGACGGCGGAGCGGACTTTGTGGGAGCCGAATTTTTCGATGTCGATCCAGAAGTAGGCTTTTAGGTTTACGGTGGAGGGGCCGAGTTCATCGACGAGGATGAGGGGCTCGGGGTCGTTGACGATGCCGGGGTGTTCGCGGAGGATCTGGAGGGCGATGGATTGGGCTTGGGAGATGGAGTTTTCGTAGCCGATTCCTACGGTGAAGCCGAAGCGGGCGTTGGGATTGGCGGTGTAGTTGGTGATGGTTTCTTTGTAGACGGTGGCGTTTGGGATTTGGACGTGGTTTCCCTCTAATGTCATGAGGAGGGTGGAGCGGATATTGACGCTTTGGACGAATCCATCGTATCCGGCGACGGCGATTCGGTCTCCGGAGGCGAATGGGCGCTGGAGACTGAGTAGGATGCTTGCGAGGAAATTTTCTGCGATGTCTCGGAAGGCGAATCCGACGATGAGTCCAAAGACTCCGGTTCCTCCGAGGACGGTGACGGCGAGGCGGGTCAGTCCTGAGACTTGGAGGACAAGATAGACGCCTATTAGAAATACGGGGACGGCGATGGCTCGCGAGATTACGGAGCGGAGGAGGTGGCTTGAGACGCGTTTTCGGAGGAGTAGGTCGGCGATCTTGATGGTGCTTTTGGCGAGGTACCAACTAATGATGAGGAAGGCTAGTCCTACGAGGATTAGTGGGCTGTAGCGGACGATGCGTTTCCCTAGGTTTGTGAGTGCGCTCCATGCGGGAGTGAGGTCCCAGATTACGTCGTCGGCGATGGTGATGCCGTTTACCACGGCGACGACGTCTTCGGTGTTGCGGGCTAGGGCGTTTGCCCATTGTGAGCGTCGTTCGCTTTCGGCGATGCCTGAGAGGAAGGCGACGCCTTCTTCTACTCTGACTTCGGGGTTTTCATACCATCCGGTGGTGACGAGGATTTTAGTAAGTCGCTCGGCGATTGCGGAATCGTCTTTGGCGGGGGCTACGTTTACGGAATCGACAACTTCGACCTCAGCTGGCGCAAATTCATCGGAAAGGTCTTGGGCGTTTGCCTGCGAATTTAGAAGCAGGATGGCTGCTGGGATCCAATAGAGGGAAAAACGCTTCATGGCGGCGGGGCGGTTTTTTTTAATTCCTCTATGGGGAGCTGGTTTATACTGGGACGGCTTCGGCTACGGTTTTTCCGAGGGTGTGGAAGGCGTCGGCTACGGGTGAGGCTCCGGCTTCTTGGAGGGCTACTGGGGAGCCTTCATCGCCGCCTTCGCGGGTGGGGGGATCGAGGGGGATTTGGGAGAGGAGGGGGACGCCGAGGCGGGCAGCTTCTTTTTCGCCTCCGCCGGAGCCGAAGATGTCGTAGCGGGTGCCGGTGTCCGGGGCTTGGAAGTAGGCCATGTTCTCGACGATGCCGAGGATGGGGACGTTTACTTTGGCGAACATGGCGGCGGCTTTGCGGGCGTCGATGAGGGCCATTTCTTGAGGGGTGGTGACGACGACGGCTCCGGCGACGGTGACGTTTTGCACGATGGTGAGCTGGATGTCTCCGGTGCCGGGGGGGAGGTCGAGGATGAGGTAATCGAGGTTTTCCCAGGCGACTTGTTTGAGGAATTGCTGGATGTAGCGGGTGGCGAGGGGGCCGCGGACGATGACGGGAGAGGTGTCTTCGAGGAGGAAGCCCATGCTCATGAGCTGGACGCCGTGGCGTTCGATGGGGATGATGCGTTCTTGATCGTCTCCCATGGGGCGTTCTTCTCCGGTGCCGAACATGAGGGCGACGCTGGGGCCGTAGAGGTCGCAGTCGCAGAGGCCGACGCGGAATCCTTGCTTGGCGAGGGAGACGGCGAGATTTGCGGAGACGGTGGATTTTCCGACGCCGCCTTTTCCTGAGGCGACGGCGATGACTTGTTTTACTCCGGGGATGACGGCTTTGCCCACGGCGGCGGCTCCTGCGGTGGGGGCGGCAGGTGGGTCTTTGATATCAAAGTCGATTTCGGCGCGGCCGATATCGGGAATTTTTGCGAGGGATGCTTGGGCGGCTCCGTGGATTTGCTGGGGGATTTTGGGGTCTTTGGTGGCGATTTCGATGCCTACTTTCACATCGTTACCGTTGATGGTGATGCTTTTGACGAGGCCGAAGGAGATGATGTCCCGGGAGAAGCCGGGGTAGGGGACTTGGGCGAGGGCGGTGCGGACGTCTGATTCTGAGAGCATTTTTTTAAAGAGGAGTAGAAAGTGGATGTAGAAAAGGGAGGTGCCTTAGAGGCGGGAATGGCGGTATTTGACGATGTTGTAGATCGCCGATGGCGTCGGAGGGGATGAGCTTGCGCCGAATTTTGGCTCCTCTGAAGGAGGTGCTTATTTCGGGTGGCATGGTGTGAGGGCGTTGCAAACTCGGCTTAGTAGGCTTTCCGGAGGTGTGAGGGGAGGATGTTTAGCTCGTCGCGGTATTTGGCTACGGTGCGGCGGGCGATTTCGATTCCTTTTTCATCGAGGGCGCGGACGATTGCGGCGTCGCTGAGCGGTTTTGCGGGGGGCTCGGCTTTTACGAGATCGGCGATGGCGCGTTTTACGGAGGTGTTGCTCATGGATTCACCGCCTTCCGTCTGGTAGCCGGGGGTGAAGAAGTATTTCATCTCGAAGACGCCGTGGGGGGTGTGCATGTATTTGCCGGAGATGGCTCGTGAGACGGTGGTCTCGTGGACGCCTACGGTATCGGCGATGGTGGCCATGGTGAGGGGCTGGAGCTTGGAGGGGCCGGCGAGGAAGAATGGCTTTTGCCGGGTGACGAGCTCTTCGGAGATTTTGCGGATGGTTTCTTGGCGCTGGTGGATGCTTTTGATGAGGAATTTTCCGTTGCGGATTTTATCGCGGATGTAGGCGCGGGCGGTGGCGGCGCTGGCTCCGCTGGCCATGATGTCTTTGTAGGTATTGGAGATTTTGAGGTGGGGGATTTGCTCGTTGTTGATGGCGACTTTGAATTCGAGTTCGCCGCTGCTCATGTCGCGCTCGATGAGGACATCGGGGGTGATGTAGAGATTGGGATTGGTGGCGTAGACTTGGCCGGGGCGGGGATCGAGCTTGGCGATGCTTTCGGCGGCGCGGGAGACGTGATCGATGGTGATTCCGAGTTTTCTTGCGATGTTGGGGAAGCGGTGGCGGGCGAGGTCATCGATGTGGTTGTCGATGATGCGGTGTTCGAGGGATTGGGCTTTGCCTTGGCGCTCGAGCTGAATGAGGAGGCATTCGCGGAGGTTTTCGGCGCAGACTCCAGGGGGCTCGAAGCTTTGGATGAGGGCTTTGAGGCGCTCAAGGCGGGGGAGGGGGATACCGGTGACGATGCAGAGCTCGGAGATGGGGGTATTGAGGAAGCCATCGTCATCGATGTTTCCGATGAGGAGCTCGCCTACTTCGCGTTGTTCGGCATCCAGGTTGGAGGTGCCGAGTTGCTCCATGAGGTGTTCTTGGAGCGTGATGGGCTCTACGAGCGAATCCATCATGAATTGGTGGCGCTCGCTGGCTTCGGCGGTGCCGGAGGCGTTTTGCTTCCGCTCTAGGCGTTGCTCTTCTCGCCAGTCGTCATCGAGGGCTGCGAGGGCGGTGAATTCATCGTTGAAATCGTCTAGCTCACAGTCTTTATCGAGCCCTTGTTCTTCGAGGGAGATTTCATCGACTTCCATCTCGAGGACAGGATTTTCGTCGAGCTCCTGCTGGATGAGTGATCGTAGCTCAAGGGTGGGGGCCTGGAGGACCTGCAAGCTCTGCTGCATTTGCGGCGCGAGCCGCATTTGCTGAGAGAGGGATTGGTGGAGACCGGCTTCTGCCATGAGATTCCGGAATCTCTTCTCCTTCTGATCGGGTGACAAGCAGAATCTGCGCCAATCCTATGGATGATTTCCAGTTTGGAGTGTGATTATGGTAAAG
Organism: uncultured Verrucomicrobiales bacterium; assembly: GCA_937922595.1. Taxonomy (GTDB): domain Bacteria; phylum Verrucomicrobiota; class Verrucomicrobiia; order Verrucomicrobiales; family DEV007; genus CALAIY01. The sequence goes on from CALAIY010000014.1 coordinate 12,393, forward strand.
TTACAAATATTTTTATACGAGAGTAAAAAAGTATTGAGTGGATCTCGTAAGTATGATAATTATAAGGTCTCCAAGAAACGTCGAACTTTCTGCGAGTTAACGCTCTCTCTTATTTTTCCCTATGACCTCCCTGCATATTGTGGCTTCGGCCACTTCTCTTGTCGTAGCGGGCTTCCATTTCTGCACCACTGGTGCAGTGGTGGAAAACCCCTACGGAATTCCAAATTCCGATAATGAAATCACGCTTTATGCTCTTGAGAATGACGGGTTTTCGTCGCTGAAGGAGATACAGCTTACGAAGCAGGATTTGGAGTTTACCCAGGTGTTTCCAAATCGGGGCGATGGAAGTCTCGCTGCGCTCCGTGCCGAGATGGAATCGTATGGCTATGATTTCGATGGCAAATTGGCCATCGAATTACTTCCAGTGGTGAAGGTGAACGGGACGTTCTTGGTGGATGCCAGCATCAAAGATGTCTGGGCTGAGCTGAATTACTAACGGCGGCGACGAGCGGCTAGCCCGAGAATGCCTGCGAGGAGGAGGCAGGAAGTGCCGGGCTCGGGGATGGCTTCAGAATTTGTCGCGGCGGAGAATGTTTGGCGGGGGCTATCGGATGCCTTCTGAGTAGAGAAGTTGATGTTGAATGGGGTAGGGTCGAAGCCGTTTGCTGAGACGGTGCCTTGGCCGCTCACGATGATGAAGGTGGGAACCTGGGTGACGGAGGTGGTATTGAGTTCAAAGGTGAAATCGCCGACTGTCCAAAAATTGGGCTGTCCTTGATTGATGGTCCAGCCGGGGGCGAAGGTTACTGCGGTCATATTTCCAATTCCTGCGGCGAGGAATTCGCCGCTGGTTTGTTCTACTGTGACGGAGTCCCACGAGATTACTTGGGTAGCGGTGCTAAAATCGCTTGTGTCGAAGGTGGCACCACCACTGAAAGTGATGTCGCCGAGAATCATCGCTGCCGGGGAGTTAGCGGTGAATGTGATAATTGTTGCTATAATAGGGAGAGCAGCTTTCATAATTTTAAATAGAATCTCCCTCTTACAGCAAAATGTATGGAATATCAAGTAGTGTGAATTTTCTCGATAGTTATTGGGATTTTAGGAGTTTGCTGGAGCGAATGAGATGAGTTTCAGCACTGGGTGAGATTCGGAGTCTGATTGTGGGAGGTCGGCTTCGAGGTGGAGTGACCAGTTGGTGGGGCCTTCTGGGGAGACGAGGATTTGCTCGATGTGCCAAAGTTTGTTGGGGGCGTCGGTATCGGGGGTGATTCGTGTTGTGTCGGCGGAGCGGGCGGCGGGATCGAGGCAGAGGATTTCGTGGGCGGTGTAGAATTCTTCGAGGTCGATCATGAGGCGATCGGGTGTCCAGGGTTGGTCGTCTGGTGAATTGGGGGCGAGGTGGGTGAGGGCGGCGGTGGTGTCCCAGGTGGCGAGGGATTTTAGGATTTTGAAGATTTCGTGGCGGAGGGCTTTGGTGAAGGCTTTTTTATCGGCGGTGAAACGGGTGGGCTTGGGGGTGTGCGCTTTGCGTTTTTCGATGGGGGCGTCTGGGTTTTTGAGTTGCTCCCATTCGTCGAGGAGGGTGGAGTCGGTGTTGCGGACGAGGTCTTCGATGAAGGATTCGGCTTCGAGGAGTTCTTCGGTTTTCGCGGCGGGCGGGACGGTGTGGGCGAGGACTTTGTAGACTTCGGAGAGGTGGCGGAGGAGGAGGGCTTCGCTGCGCTGGAGGCCGTAGGTCTTGATGTAATCTTCGAAGGATTGGTAGTTTTCCACCATTTCGCGGGCGATGGATTTTACCTTGATGTTGCGCTCGTCGAGGTAGGGGTGGTTTGGGATGAAGGCGTTGAATGTGTTGTAGATGAAGTCTTTGCCTGGCTTGGGGTGCTCTACGGCTTCGAGCTTTTCCATGCGCTCTTCGAAGCCGACGCCATCGCGCTTGAGGGAGGCGGCGAGTTCGTCTTTGATGGTATCGACTTGGCGTCGGAGGATCTGGATGGGGTCTTCGAGGATGGCTTCGACGAGGCTAATGAGGTCGAGGGGGTAGCTGGGAGATTCTGCGTCTAATTTCGGGATGGTGTCGAGGAGGTATAGTCCGAGTGCTTGGTGCATGGAGAATTCCTCTTGCATGGTGGCTCCGATTTCGACTTTCGCGGCGGTGCGGCGTTCGTTGATGGGAATGATTTTGAGGATTTCTCCGCGGACGAGGCCTTTGAATAGCTTGAATGCGTGGCGGCGGAGGGGTGGTTTTTTTGCCTCAGGCAGATGGCATTTTGCGATGAGATTGCGTAGGGCGGCGCAGCCGTCTTCATCGGGGCGGGAGAGCATACTGAGAAGCATGCCGTGGCTGATGGAGAATGCGGAGTTGAGGGTTTCAGGTTGGCTGGAGATGAGGCGTTGGAAGGTGTTTTCGTCCCAGGCGATGTAGCCTTTTTCGGGTGGCTTCTTTTTGACGATTTTTGATTTTCCTGGCTTGGCGGCGGCTTTGGCTTCGAGCTTGAGGTTTTCGATGACGTGCTCGGGTGCTTGGGCGACGACGTGGCCTTCGGTGTCGAAGCCGCGGCGTCCGGCGCGGCCGCTGATTTGTTGGAAATCGCGGACGGTGAGGATGCGTGTGCCTCGGCCATCGAATTTGCAGAGTCTGGTGAAGAGGACGGTGCGGATGGGGACGTTTACTCCGACGCCGAGGGTATCGGTGCCGCAGATGACTTTGAGGAGGCCGCGGGCGGCGAGCTTTTCGATGAGGAGGCGGTATTTTGGGAGTAGCCCTGCGTGGTGGATTCCAATGCCGTGGCGGATGAGCTTGGAGATGTCTTTGCCGTAGGGGCTGCGAAAATCTGCGTCTTGGAGGGCTTCGGTGATTTCGCGTTTTTCTTCTTTGGAGCAGAGATTGGTGGAAAGGAGATTTTGCGCGGTCTTGGCGCAGGCCATTTGGGTGAAGTGGACGAGGTAGATGGGCGCGTTGTCTTCTTCTACGAGTTCGCCGACTTTTTCTTCGAGCGGGATTTCGCTGTACTGAAAGTGGAGGGGGACGGGGCGATCGGTGGAGCGGACGAGGGCGGTGGGGGTGCCGGTGAGGGAGGTGAGAGTTTCTTTGAAAAAGGTGGTCTCGCCTAGGGTGGCGGACATGAGGAGAAATCGGGATTTCCGAAGTGTGAGGAGAGGGACTTCCCAGGCGGTGCCGCGATCGTGATCGGAGTAGTAGTGGAATTCATCGATAATGATGTCGTCTACCGGTGTGTTTTCTCCTTCGCGGAGGGCGAGATTGGAGAGGATTTCTGCGGTGCAGCAGATGAGTGGGGCGGAGGCGTTTACCGTGGCGTCGCCGGTGATCATGCCGACGTGCTCGGCTCCGAAGGTGGCGCAGAGGTCGAGGAATTTTTCATTAGCCAGGGCTTTGATGGGGACGGTGTAGTAGGCGCGCCGACCGGTGGAGAGGGCGCGGTGCTGGAGGGCGAGTGCGACCATTGTCTTTCCTGAGCCGGTGGGGGTATTGAGGATGACGTTTTTCCCGGCGTAGAGCTCGAGGATGGCTTCTTCTTGGTGATCGTAGAGGCTGATTTTTTTCTCTTCGAGGTAGGCGAGAAATGCATCGAGCGCGGGGTCGGCGGGGGTCCCGGGTGGGATCGGAACTGGGGTGAGGGAGGGGGGCATTATAAGATTGGGAGGCTGACCGATGGTGCTGCGTGGTGCAGAACGCGAAGTAAAATTGTCATATTTTTGAGAAACTGCTTGTTTTTGTGTCGTATATTTGATAATTATGGTGAGCCGAGCTGTTTTGAGTTCTGCTGTCCCTCCCAAAGGCTTGAATATGACTAAAGAAAATATAATTAATTCAGATAAATATATGAGATCGATTTCGCCGTTCACCGATGAATTCGGTGTGCGCTCTGAGGATCCGATTGGAAAGCGTGTGTCCGTGGTATTGAGTCTGCTGAGTGAGACGCTGAGTCCTCTTCAGGATGGGTGTCTCAATCATGGGCTTTGCCGTATTCTCTGGGAGGGGAGGTCGCAGCTGGAGAGGGATTATGAAAAGATCAAGGATGGGTGCTTTATTCCCGGTGGGATTGAGTGTGTGCATCGCATGCGTCTCACGATTAATGACATGTGCTTCCTGCTGCGGCAGGGGAGGTGTGATGAGGACGAGGTGCTTGAGGCGCGGCGTGAGACTTTGCTCGGTGTGGCGAGAGAGCTGGATAAGGATCTCCGGCAGGCGTCTCAGGGAGTGGTGCCGCTGCGACAGATTGTGCCGCGTGAGGTGGCGATTGCGAGCTAGCTTGTGGTTTTTGCTGTTGTCTTCGATTTCGCTCTTGGGTGAAATTGGGTGTGCACGTTTTTGAGCGTTTTTTGATCGACGTGGGTGTAGACCTGTGTGGTCGCGATATCGGCGTGTCCGAGTAGCTCTTGGATGACGCGGAGATCGGCACCGTTTTGTAGAAGGTGGGTGGCGAAGCTGTGTCGAAGAAGGTGTGGGTAGATGTGTTTTTTGATGCCGGCGTGGGTGGCGCGGTTTTTAAGGATCTGGCGAATGCGCTCGGGGGTGAGGCGTCTGCCATGGGCTCCGAGGAAGATGTGGGCGCTACTTTTCGGCTTCACGAGGGAGGGGCGCTCGGTGTCTAGGTAGTTGTTGAGAGATTCGAGGGCGGGGCGTCCGATGGGGAGGATGCGTGTTTTGTCGCCTTTGCCGGTGACGCGGAGGAAGCCGTTTTCGAGGTCTATTTCGTGGAGTTCGGCATTTACGAGTTCGGAGACTCGGAGGCCGGAGGCGTAGAGGAGTTCGGCGATGGCGCGATCGCGTTTCCCGAGGGGGAGTGCGGAATTGATGCTTTCGAGGAGTGTGCGTATGTCTTGCTCGTTGAGGGTTTCGGGTAGCGATTGTCCGGGGCGCGGTGCGAGGATGGCGTCGGAGGGGTCTTTGGGAAGGTGGCCTCGGGAGACAAGAAAGCGGCAGAAGATTTTGATCGCGATTACGTGTTCGCGGAGTGAGGAGGCGGCGAGGCCATCTTGCTGGCGGGTGTCCATGTAGCCCGAAATGGCGTCGGTGGTGATTGAGGTCACCGGTATTGAGGGTGTTTCGGCGGAGCTGAGTGCTTTTGTGAAGGCTTCAAGGCAGCCGCGAACGAGAAGTTGGTAATTCGTGGAGAGGCCGCGCTCGGTTGCGAGATAAAGGATAAAACCGTCGATTTCCCGTTGCATGATTTGGCGTTAAGGTGGGCTGTCTCACCTGCTCTCGCCATGAAAAGCTTCATTCCTCTCCTGCTTGCTCTTTTTGTCTCCATCGGCCATGCGTCCGATCCGAAAATTCCGCGTGTCGCGGCTACCGATAGTGATGCGATTCGAAAATTGCTCGGCCAACGTGCTGTCGTTTTTGGGAATGTTCAGCGGACTAACGATTACAAAGGCAAGCTTACGTTCATCAATTTCCCAGGGCAGAAATTTTCAGTTGTGGTTTTCGCGAAAAATTACGACCGCTTCGAAAAGCCCCCCGCCGAGCTTCTTCGGGGTAAGCAGATCGAGATCATTGGGATTATCGCAGAGTATAAGGAGAATCTCCAAATTGTGCTGGAGTCCCCAGAGCAGCTTATCAAGGTCGAGGATCTTCCTGCGGAGGAGGCTCCCGAAAAACCGAATCCCAATCCCGGGGTGCCGGGGCAGGTGCCTGAAAAGCCAAAAAGGCCCTCCGAGGAAACTCCCTGCGATGCCCCGAAGGTGATTGATCCTGGGCAGTTTTTTGGCGAGTGACGGCTCGGAATCCCGTGTTAAAATCGCCAAACATGCGTTCGCCATTTTCCCGAATTATCGCTCTTGGATTTCTTCCTGGAGCCGCCCTCGCAGGCGAGCAACCTCCAGTTCTTGAGACGGTTCCCGTCGTTGAATCCACCTCCCTCGCCCCGTGGGAAAAGTCCTGGTGGGATCTCGAGAGTGGCGCGATTTTTCAATTTGGGAATAATACCCCGCTCGATTACACGCTCGTTCCCACGCAGATTTCCTGGCGCAGCCCCGGGCATCTCAATTGGGGGTTTGATAATGGCATGCACCTCCACATCGGGATGCGAGCCAGCCTCATTGGTACCTGGGTCGTCGAAGGTCCGGAGAGTCATTACTTCGGCATCTCCGGTGGTGGCATCGCTGAACTCTGGTCCCCCGGCCAGACCTGGGCACTCTACTTTGGCTCCGGCGGTGGAGCGGGAGCCATCGACGCCTCCGGCGGAAACGGCGGTGGCCAGGGGCGAGACCTCACCTTCAATTGGTATCTTCATGCCGGCGTGCGCCGTGCGATTGGCGAAAATATCTCCCTTTTCGGGGGAGCGTTTTTCCAGCACATGTCGAATCGCGGTGCCACCGATCCCAATCCAGGGATCGACGCCGTAGGCTTCACTGCGGGGGTATCCGTCTCCTTCTAGCCCAGCGCTTTTTTCAGCGAATCGATCTCGGCTGCGGTGTGCGCGGCCGTCACCACCACCCGGAGTCGTGCCGTGCCTCGTGGCACCGTGGGATAGCGAATCGCCGCTACCAGATACCCCGCACTGAGCAGCTCCTTTGCCTTTTTGAGTGCAGCCGCATTTTCGCCCACAATCACTGGGCTGATGGGTGAATCCGCCTTCGGCGAAAACTGCCGCACGTTTCCCCAAAGTCGCTTCCGGATCGACGCGCCCTCCTCCGAATCGCACACCTCCACCGCCGCCATCGCGGCCGCCGCCATCGCCGGTGGAGGAGCGGTCGAATAGATGAAGCTCCGCGCTCGATTCACCAGCACATCCACCACCGAGCGACTCGCGCAAAGATACCCACCCGCGCCACCCAGCGCCTTGCTCAGCGTCCCCATTACTAGGGGGATCCGCGAGCCGAGACCGAGTTCCTCTACCCGTCCCGCGCCACGAGCGCCACGTGTCCCAGTCGCATGTGCCTCGTCCACCATAAGTAGCGCCCCATACTCCTCACAAGTCTCGGCGATCTCTTCCAGCGGAGCGACATCTCCATCCATACTAAAAACGGCCTCCGTCACCACTAAGACCCGCGCATCCCGCGAAACCATCCCTCGCACCTTCGTTAGCAAATCCCGTAATCGGTCTACATCATTGTGTCGATAAGTCCGCAAAGTCGCCCCCGAAAGCCGCGCCCCATCAATCAGACTCGCATGGCACCACTTATCCATCACCACCACATCTCCCTTCGAAAGTAATCCAGAAAGCGTGCCCACCGCCGCCGCATATCCACTCGAAAAAGTAAGGCAAGCCTCAGCCCCCTTCCACTCCGCCAGTCGTTCCTCCAGCGCCAAATGCGGCACTAAAGTCCCACACACCAGCCTCGACGCCCGGCTCCCAGTTCCATACTTCTCCACCGCCTCCACCGCCGCAGCCTTCAGCTCCTCGTGCCGCGAAAGTCCTAAATAATCATTCGAAGAAAAATCCACCACCCCTTCGGGAAACGTCCGCACCCCACGCAAAAGATCCGCCTCCCGCAACCCCTCCAACTCTTCCGAAAACCCCCGCATCACTAATATCCAAGATAAGGCGGAATCGCCAACCCATACTCCAGCAACTGCCGCGAATCCCCCCACACCCGCTCCGGCGTACTCTTCAGGCACACCGAAATCACCGCCCGCGCCCCCCGATTAGCACTCGCCACCAAGCACCGCCCCGCCCGCCGCGTGTACCCCGTCTTCATCCCATCACACCCCGGTAAACGTCCCAGCAACTTATTCGTATTATAAAGATTCCGCGTCCGCCCATCATTAAACTCAAATTTAAACTGCCGCGTCGTAATCATCTCCCGCACCTCCGCCAGCGCATACGCCGCCCGTGCCGCCTTCGCCATATCCCGTGCCGTCGAATGCTGCCCCGTCATCGGAAGGCCCGAAGCCGTCTTGAAAAGCGAATCATTCATCCCCAAGTGCCGTGCCCGAAGCGTCATCAGCTGCGCAAACGCCTCCTCACTCCCTGAAAGATTTCGCCCAATACACCGCGCCAGATCATTCCCACTCTTCACCAAAAGCGCCCGCACCAAGCCCTCCAGCACATACCTCTCCCCCGCCTTAATTCCCACCCGAGTCGGCTCCGCATTCGCATCCACCTGCTCCACCCCCACCTCTGAAAAAAGCCTCCCACTCTCCACCGCCAAAAGCGCCGTGATCAATTTCTGCGTACTCGCCACCGGGCGCCGAGCATCCGCATTCTTCTCAAAAAGCACCTCACCCGTATACGCATCCACCAAAATTGCACTCTCCGCCGAAAGCGCCCCAGCATTCGGTGGAGTAGCCCCGCGCGCCACCGGAGCCAGTCCCCCAGCAATCAGCCCCAACGCCGCCCGACGGGACAACGCAGGAGATCGGAAATCAAAACTCGGAGATGAAAAACGCGCGCTCAAGCCCCCCTCCTAGCCCCAAAGAGCAAGCTTGAAAATGGGATATTAGAAATTCGCCCTCACTCCCCACCCTTCAGTTCCTCCTCCACCAAAGGATCCGCCTCCGTCCCCAGCTCCCGCGCCTTCTTATAATGCCGCCGCGCCAGCTCCCGAGCCGGCGGCTGCCGCTCCAGATACATTAGCGCCAAATTAAAATGCGCCTCCGCATACCTCGGAGCCACATCGATCGCCTTCTGCAGCTCCATCTCCGCCGCATTCGTCCACCCCCGCGCCTTCGCCACCACCGCCAGATAATTATGCGCCTGCGCATTCCTCGGATCAATCGCAAGCGCCCGAGTCAGCGCAGACACCGCAAGATCCAATTGCTCCCCCTGATAATACAAAAGCCCCAGCGTCGTCCAGCACGCCCCCAAATTCGGCTTCAGGGAAACAGCCTTCTCCAAAAGCTCCCGCGCCCTCCCCACATTATCCGTCTGAAATTCCACAATCCCCAAATTCGCCATCGCCAGCGCATTATCCGGCTCCGCCTCCAGCATCTCCCCATACGCCGCCCGCGCCGCCACCCAATCCTGCTTCGAAATCGCCCGCGCCGCCTTCTTCGAAAGCTCCGTAGTAGCCTCCGGCAGCTTCCCCGCCCCCTCATCAGCCACCCCAGCGCCCACCGGCTTCTGCGCCCAAAGCGCACCCGCCACCCCAAACACACTTACAGCTAGTAGAATCAATTTCACCCCGCGCACTACTTCAAGAAAAACGCTTGCGCAAACCCCATCATTCATGTGAATGTTCCTAAGAACACCCATACTCACATGCTCACCGACCGCCAACAACAGCTCTACGACTTCCTCAAAAAATTCCAACGCGAGACCGGCGTCATGCCCTCCACCCGCGAAATCCAGGAATACTTCGGCTTCGCCTCCCAGACCGCCGCCATGAGCCACCTCAAAGCCCTCGAGCGCAAAGGCGTCATCATCCGAATGCCCGGCAAAGCCCGCGCCGTCACCTTCCCTGAAGACCTCGACCGCCCCGAACTTGTCGACATCCCAATCTATGGCTCCATCGCAGCCGGCCTCGGTGAAATGGTAGAAGAAGACCGCTCCGGCGTCCTCTCCATCGACGCAAACTCCATCGGCCTCAGCGGCAAAGCCAAAACCTTCGCCCTCAAAGTCCGCGGCGACTCCATGATCGACGCCGCCATCCTCGACGGCGACCACGTCATCCTAGAGCGAAAAGAAGCCCGCCACGGCGACGTCGTAGCCGCCCTCATCGACGACGAGACCACCCTGAAGCGCTTCATCCAAAAAGGCCGCGGCACCTACCTAAAAGCCGAAAACGAAGACTACCCCGACCTCATCCCCGTCCGCGAACTCACCATCCAAGGAGTCATGGTAGGCCTCCTAAGATGTCACAACGGCGGCCGGGTGTAAGTAAGGAATATCAAAAGGGAAAGGTGGAATGAAGATTGGTCGGGTTTCGTGATTACATAAAAAAACTCTGCTTGAAAGGGGGGGCGTGAGGATTGCTGAATATACTTATATTAATCACAATAGGCGTATATAAAAATGCGGAGAGCCCGTGTCTATTCGAAAACTAATTGGAGAGCTCTCTACACCGATGGTCGTGTAGTGTGAATTGTAATCGGGAAATTTCAGGGATCCGGTTGTGCCGGGTGCAGTTCGCAGAGCTTGCGAAAAAGGCGGGGGCTATTGAAAGCACAGACATTTAGGAATCGTCTCTAAAATACCCTAGAATTCAAACGAAAATATAGTAATTATAATTATGGGATGAAGTGAGGAAATGTGAATTTGCTGTTTTCTCAAAGCGCGCTCGGGCGTAATGCGAGGCCATGTCTGTCCCAAGCTCTACCGACCGCGCCACCTGGCTTCAGCTTCCTGCTAAAGATGCGCTTGCGCGAAAACTCCGCATTGCCGCTTGGTTCGTTTCTGCGGTGGTGCTCGCGCTTGTCGGCGTCATGCAGCGCATTCGAATTCCGCTTCCGGAAGATGTGAGCCTTGCGTTTCTCCCGCCGTTTCATGCTGGGGTAAATGCTCTTGGGGCCATCGTCTTGATCCTTGCGCTGATTTTTATTAAGCAGGGGAAGGTGAGGCTACATCGGGCAATGATGTTTGCCGCCATGGGGCTCAGCGTTCTCTTTCTTTTATCTTACGTCGCCTATCACCTGACGAGTGATCCCACGAAATACGAGGGTGTGGGCGCGATGCGCACCGTTTATTTCACCCTCCTGATTACCCACATCATCTCGGCTGCGGTGAGCTTTCCGTTTATCCTGTTCACCTTCATCGCCGGATTCACGAATCAATTTTCTCGCCATCGCAAGCTTGCTCGCTGGGTCTTTCCTCTCTGGCTTTACGTCGCGGTGACGGGGCCCGCTTGCTACCTCATTCTGCGTCCCTACTACGGCACCTGAAGATTGCGGGAACCGGCTGGTTCGCTATAGGTCTCGGACGAGAATATTCATTTTCTCAACCCCCTCATTTCGCTCCATGTCTGCTTCCTACACCATCGGCGTCGATTACGGCACCAATTCCGTCCGCGCCATCGTCGTTCGCACCTCTGATGGTGCTGAGCTCTCGGCTCACGTCTTCGATTATCCCAGCGGCCATCAGGGGATTATCACCAATCCCACGGATCACAACGTCGCCCGCCAACATCCTGGCGATTATCTCACTGGTGTGGAAACGGCCGTTACCCATGCGATCACAGCAGCCAGCTCGGCAGACTCCGAATTTTCGGCCGATAAGGTGATCGGGCTCGGTGTCGATTCCACCGGCTCCAGCCCCATTCCGGTGGATGAGAAGAATCACCCGCTCGCCCTCACCGAAGCCTTCGCGGGCAATCCCAATGCTGAATGCTGGCTTTGGAAAGACCACACTTCGGTGGCGGAAGCGGATAAAGTCACCGCGCTCGCAGCTGAGCACCGTCCGCAATATCTTGCCAAATGTGGCGGCATTTATTCCTCTGAGTGGTTTTGGGCAAAAGTGTGGCACTGCCTGAATGTCGATCAGGAAGTCTTCGACGCGGCTTACAGCTGGGTCGAGCTCTGCGATTTCATCCCGGCTGTTCTCTGCGGCGTGACCGATCCCAAAGCTGTGAAGCGTGGCATCTGTGCCGCCGGACACAAAGCCCTCTACGCTGATGAATGGGGCGGTTTACCCGATAAAGAATTCCTCAGCCTCCTCGATCCCAAGCTCGCCGATCTCCGTGATCGTCTCTACGAGAAAGCGCATGACGCCTCCGAGGAAGCCGGAAAGCTCTGCCCCACCTGGGCTGCAAAACTCGGGCTTCCCGAAGGGATTCCTATCGCCATTGGTGAATTCGATGTGCATTACGGAGCCATTGGCTGCGGTGTGGATGAAGGCACTCTTGTGAAAGTCATTGGCACTTCCACCTGTGATTGCTGCGTCGTCAAAGCAGATAAAGAAGTCGCTGATATTCCTGGCATCTGCGGAATTGTGAAGGGAGCCATCCTTCCTGGCTATTACGGGATCGAAGCCGGTCAGTCCGCCGTAGGTGATATCTTCAAATGGTGGGTCGAAGTCGTGTGCCAAGGAAACGATTCCCTCCATGGGACCCTCACGGATGAAATGGGCTCCTTAAAGCCTGGAGCCACCGGACTCCTCGCCCTTGATTGGAACAACGGAAACCGCACCATCCTCGTCGATCAGCGCCTTACCGGGCTCACCCTCGGCACCACTCTTCACACCTCACGAGCCGAAATGTATCGCGCCCTTGTTGAAGCCACCGCTTACGGAGCCCGTGCCATCATCGAGCGGATCAAAGAACATGGCGTCCCCATCCAGCGCATCGTCTGCTCTGGTGGCATCGCGGAGAAAAATCCCGTGCTCATGCAAATCTACGCCGACGTCACCGGCTGCGAAATGCTTGTCTCCCGCTCCTCCCAGGCTTGTGCTCTTGGCTCTGCTATCTCCGCTGCTGTCCTCGCTGGTGCCCACTCTGATTTCGCCTCCGCCCAGGCCGCTATGACCGGCACCAAAGAAGGGGTTTCCTTCCGCCCCATCGCGGAAAATCAGGCTACTTACGAAAAGCTTTACGGCCTCTACAAGCAAGTTCACGACGCCTTCGGGGGAGTCGATCGCTCCGCTGACCTCGCCAACGTCATGAAAGACCTCCTCGAAATCAAAGCCGGGGCACAATCTTAGCGCATGGATCTCCGCGCCCTTCTCTTTGATTTCGATGGCCTCATCGTAGATACCGAAACTTCCGTCTACCAAGGCTGGAAACACATTTACGAACGCCACGGCGAAACACTCCACCTCAAAGAATACGTCCAATGCGTCGGCAGTTCCGTCGAGCATGGATACAATCCCGGCGATACCCTCGAAGAGCGAGTGGGCAAGAGGCTCGATTGGGATGTTCTCCATAAAGAAAAGCAGGAAGTCATCGAGAGGCTTCTCGAAGAATCGGAGCCCCTACCAGGTGTCGTTGATCTTCTCGCTGAAGCGAAAACTGCCGGTCTTCCCTGTGTCATCGCCTCTAGTTCGCCTCACATGTGGGTGGATCGTTGGGTCGCCAATTTAAAGCTCGGCTCCTACTTCCAAAAAATCATCTGTCGCGACGACGTTGGGAAGCCGAAGCCCGCGCCCGATCTCTTCATCGCTGCGGCAAAAGCCGCCGGGATTCCCCACGAAAATGCGCTCGTTTTAGAAGATTCTGAAAATGGCCTCCGTGCTGCCACCGCCGCTGGTATCCGATGTTGCATCGTGCCCAACGAAATTACCAAGTATTCCAATTTTCAGAAAGCCTGGAAGAAGCTCCCATCCCTCTGCGGTCAATCCCTAGAAGTGCTCGCTGGAGACCATTCTTGAGGAGAGGGAGGCCATAGTGAAGGTTTTTCTCTAGATTCGGACTCGATAATAATGAGTGACTTCGGTCAATAAGATTTTACGAAAAGTATGTAAAATTTGATAATTATTGTATTTGACGTAAGTTTCCCCAGTGAAATGGTCCAATTACTTCGTTTCCGTGAAATTTCTCATGGGTTTGCTTTGTCTTGGGACACTTGCCTCCTGCAGGCAATCTGACGATCTTGCGGTAGAAATTTCTGCTCCTCTGGGAGCGCAGATACCATGCGAAACGATTCGCTTTGGCGTTTACACGGCAGACAAAGCGACAACGGTGGTAGAGCAGTTCGCTCCGATCTTGGAGGCGCTAGAGAGCGCAACATCCGAGAAGCTGGGGAGACTAGTCCATATTTCCTTAACGGTCTCAGCCTCCTACAATGGCGGAATTTCGGATATCGTAGAAGGAAACGTGCACTTTTCTCGCCTCGGACCGGCTTCGTTTGTGATGGCAAAAGCGAAGAATCCAGATTTGGGGCTTCTTGCGATGGAATCGAAGGGAGGAAAACGCACCTTTTTCGGAATCATTGCGGTGCACAAAGATTCGGAGATTGGATCCGTCACCGAGCTCAAGGGGAAGAGTTTTGCCTTCGGCGATCCACTTTCCACGATTGGGCGCTATCTGGCGCAGTCTGAATTGCTCAAACATGGGATTCGGGGAGCAGACCTTAAGCGTTACGATTTTCTCGGCAGGCACGATACCGTAGGGATGGCCATCGCTGCGGGTGATTTCAGTGCAGGAGCTTTGAAGGCGAGTACCTTCGATAAACTGGTAGCTGATGGTGAGCCGCTCAAGATTCTCCAAAAATTCAAAAACGTGACGAAGCCCTGGGTGAGCCACCCGACTCTCGATGCGGAAGTGGCCGCCGCGTTACAAGCCTCCATTCTTGAACTCGATGCCACGAGTATCAGCAAGGATGGGTTCTTAGAGGCGGACGAAAAATATTACACTCCAATTCAAACGGCGATGAAGAGGGCTGAAGAGTTCTAAATGAAAACTCCTTCAAAATTTTGATGCTAAAACATCCCAAAATAATAGAATGGCTTCGCCAGCTGCCCGCTAAGTGGCAGCTCGTCTTTGGGGCGGCTATACTTGGGGGATTTGGGATCGTAGTGATAGGTTCTGCTGCGTTTTACTACGACCTCTCACGGATAGAAGCACGAGTGCAAGAAGCTGGGAAGCAGCAGGCGGAGCTCATTAGTACTCTCTCGCTTGATGCACTTATCGTAGAAGACCGCCCGAGATTACAATCGATGGTAGATGGGTTGCGCACGCTTGAATCCGGGATAGCGAAAATTTGCCTCATGAATCGTGAAGGCGAGGTTCTTGCTCTATGGACCCGCCCGGGAGTCGCCGGCGAATTAATTCGTGCGACCGATAGGGTCACTTATGCGGGAAGGGATTTCGGATCTCTTCAGATGGCTTGGGATCGGAAGCATTTCGTTCAACCCATTTTAGAATCCAAAGCGCGCTCGCTTGGTTTCGCGAGTCTTGCTTTACTTGGAATCATCCTGGGGATTGGAGTTTTACTGCAACGTAATATCATTGCACCACTCGAATACCTGGAGAAAAAGGTGAAATCGGTGGCGCATGGAGAGCAGCCTCCAGAAAAAAAAGGTTCGTTGATGGCGAGAGAGCTTAGGAGCTTGGATGAGAGCTTGGATCAGACGGCTACCATTCTTGAAGAAAAGGCGGAATCGGAAGCGCGCGTCATTGAGGAGCGTACCCGAGCGGAAAACGCAGAGGCGGCGGCGAAGGCGAAAATGGATTTCCTCTCGCTGATGAGCCACGAAATTCGAACTCCGCTCGGGGCGATGATCGGGTTTGCCGAGCTATTGAAATCAGCGGATCTCACGAAGGATGAGCGCGAGCTATTGGATAATATCAATAATAGCGGCGATTTTCTCCTTCATATCATCAATGATATCCTGGACTTATCCAAAATTGAGGCACGCGGGATAGAATTGGTTACCGAGCCTTTTAGCCCAGAAAAACTCTGTCACGAACTCGAAGGGAATTTGCGACCACTGGCCGAAGCAAAAGGGATTATTCTTGCTGTAGATACCGGTGGTTTTGAAGGGAAGTTGCTTATTGGTGATCGGCATCGCTTGAAGCAAGTGCTGATGAATATCATCGGGAATGCAATTAAGTTCACCGCTCGAGGCGGGGTTCTTGTGAGTATCAAAGATACCGGGAATGGTGGTGTGCCAGGGTGTGCTCAGATGGTTTTTCAAGTGAGCGATAGTGGGATCGGGATGTCTGAAGAGCAGATTGAGAAAATCTTTGATCCCTTTGCTCAAGCGGATTCCACGGTGACTCGAAAATTTGGAGGCACTGGCTTGGGGCTTAGTGTTGCGAAGCAACTTATCAATACAATGGGCGGAGATATTACACTCGAGAGTTCGCCAGGGGCGGGGTCTACATTTTCTTTCGAGCTGTCGTTCCCAATTGCTGAGCTATCGAGCGCGGTAGAAGAGGAGGAAGAGGGAGAGGTTGTTCTTGATCAGAGGATGCGGATTCTCGTGGCCGAAGATGAAGAGGTGAATCGCATTCTTATTGAGAGGATCTTTGCGAGCATGGGGCTCAGTATTGAATTCGTGAAGGATGGGAGCGAAGCCCAGAAAAGGTTGGCTGCAGGAATTGATTTTGATGTCATTTTCCTAGATCTCCATATGCCGAATATCGGTGGGATGAAGATTGTGAGGGAGCTTCGAGAGGGCGTCTATGGGGAGGCTGGTAAGTCGGTGAATCTGGCAATCATGTCTGCGGATGTGCTGGCGAAGGAGGAGGGGAAGAGCTATGGGGTAGATGCCTTTATTTCGAAGCCGATCGATATGGGGAAACTCCGTGGCTTTTTGAGTATGGTGAAGGCGGAGCAGAAGGAGGCGTTCAGCGCGCTTGTTGTAGAAGATCAGCCGGTAAACCGCCTGCTTATGGCGAAAATGCTGGAGCGAATTGGCGTGGATGTCGCTTTCGCGGAGGATGGGCAGGAGTGTCTGGATTTCTTGGCGAAGGAGCCTGCTCCGGACGCCGTCTTTTTAGATTTGCGGATGCCGGTAATGGATGGGCGAACTGCTGCGGGCAAGATTCGGGCGGGCGAAGTAAGCGATGGGGTGTCCCGGATTCCGATTGCTGTGGTATCTGCGGAATATTTCGGAAAAGACGAGGCGGAAGAATTCAGAATCCAAGAAGTGTTTTCTAAGCCGGTCGATATTAATAAGCTGGAGGCTTTTGTGAGCCGAGTGCGCGATGGAAGAAGCGAGATTGCGCTTGCTGGGTGATAGGCTTTTTCGGAGTGAAGAATAATCTACATCCGATCGGGGACTTCGATTCCTAGGAGGTCTAGGCCGGTCTTTAAGGTGCGTCCTGTCTGGTGGGCGAGGGCTAGGCGGGAGAGCTTTTGAGATTCGGATTCTGCGGTGAGAACTGGGCAGGCTTCGAAGAATGAGTGGAAGGCTTTGGCTAGCTCGAAGAGGTAGGTGGCGAGGATATTCGGGCGGAAATCGTTGAGGACATCGGGGACGGTTTCGCCGAAGGCGGCTAGTTTGATGGCGAGGGTGCGCTCGGCGGGCTCGGTGAGCTGGATTTCTTGGGAAGATAGATCGGGATTGGATTCTAACTTCCGGAAGATACTTTGGATGCGGACGTAGCTGTATTGTAGGTAGGGGGCGGTGCTGCCGGTGAGGGCGAGCATTTTATCCCAGCTGAAGATATAGTCGGTCATGCGGTGCTGGGAGAGCTCGCTGTATTTGACGGCGCCGAGGCCTACGATTTTGGAGGTCTTGTCTTTTTCTTCGCCTTGGAGGTCTGGGTTTTTCTCTTCGATGGCTTTCTTGGCGCGTTCGATGGATTCGTGGAGGACATCGAGGAGGCCTACGGATTCACCGGAGCGGGTGCGCATGAGCTTTCTATCTTCACCGAGGATGGAGCCGTGGGCGATGTGGATGAGCTTTACTGTCTGGCCGCGCTTTTTGGAGGTCTCGAAGATTTGCTGGAAGTGGAGGGATTGGGGGGCTCCGACGACGTACCAGATTTGATCGGCTTGGAATTCTTCTACCCTGTAATCGATGGTGGCGAGGTCGGTGGTGGCGTAGAGGAAGCCTCCATCGCCTTTGCGAATGATGCAGGGGTGTTCTTCTAGGGCTTTGTCTTCGGGGAAGAAGACGCAGGCGGCTCCATCGGAGATTTTGGCGATCTCAGCTTGAAGGAGTGATTCTACGAGGGGGGCGAGGCGGTCGTTGTAGGCGGATTCGCCGAGGTAGTGGTCGAAGTGGATGTCGAGCCAGCTGTAGATTTCGCGGAGTCCTTTGAGGGAGTGGTCGATGCATTGCTGCCAGATGGCGACGTTTTCTTCATCACCGGCTTGGAGCTTTACGAGCTCGGCTTTGCAGGTGTCTTTGAGGGCTTCGTCTTCTTTGGTGGTGGCGTTTACTTTTTTGTAGACGCGGACGAGTTCGGTGATGGGATCGGCTTCGAGGGCGGTGTGGTCGAGGAGGTTTTTCCAGCCGTAGAGGATCATGCCGAATTGGGTGCCCCAGTCGCCGATGTGGTTGTCGGTGGTGACGTGGTGGCCGAGGAATCTGGCGGTGCGGGCGAGGGCGTCTCCAATGATGGTGGAGCGAAGGTGCCCGATGTGCATGGGCTTGGCGACGTTTGGTGCGGAGAAATCTACGACGATGCGTTGGGGAGTTTCCGCTTGCGGGACGCCGAGGTGGGGATCGGAGAGGAGGCTTGTGGTGTGGGCGGCGAGGGCGGGATCGAGGAGCCGGAAATTGATGAAGCCGGGGCCTGCGATTTCGGGGGGGGCGCAGATGGTGGAGAGGGGAGTTTCCCCGAGGGCATCGATGATTTCTTGGGCGAGGGCGCGGGGATTGGTCTTGCGTTGCTTGGCGGTGACCATGGCGACGTTAGTTTGGTAGTCGCCGAATTTGGGATCTTGGGAGCTGGTGATGGTGGGCTGAGCTTCGAGGGAGAGCGCTTGGAGGGCGGTCTTGAGGTGCGCGGAGATTTGGGCGGGAAAGGTCATGGAAGAGTGGAGAGGGAAATGGGAAATTTTAAGGCATGGCGGTGCCTTGGGATTTCGAGGGCACGGATTAGTTCCGCGGGGCGCGGCGGGAGAGGATCTCTAGGATCTCCTTGGGGCCTTCTGCGGAACTTAGCAGAGCTCGAACTTCGCCGTTGTTCAGCATCTTGGCGATGGCGGCGAGGGTGCGAAGGTGAAGGTGGTAGCTGTCGCGGGGGACGATGAAGAGGACGATGAAGCGAACCGGGGCGTTGTCGATGGCGTCGAATTGGATTCCTTCGTGGGAGCGGCCAAAGACGGCGATGACTTCGGTGATTTTCTCGGAGAAGGTGTGCGGGATGGCGACGCCGTGGCCAATTCCGGTGCTGGTGCGGTTCTCACGCTCTTTGAGGGCGGTGAGGAGTGCTTCGGGGGATTCTCCCTGGAGTGCGCCATTGTCGGCGAGGTGATCGATGAGTTCGACGATTGCTGGCCACCTTTCGGTGGCGGTCATCTTGGGAACGATCTGGGTGGGGAGAAGGATGCTAGCCAGGTCCATAGGGGGATGTGCTGGGAGCTCGAGGAGAGATAATAAAGGGCGGGAGGCGCAAATGATTAATAGAGAGCGGAGCTGGACGCAAGGGGGCGTTTCTTGGCTCAGGGCTGATCTGGGGAAATCGTTTACTTATCGGGCAGGTGAGGGAGGTGTGCTTTCGGGGGCGGAGGTGGACGAGGAAAAGAGGACTAAATCAACTTGGTCGCGTGGCGAAGTGTGGCCAGCGGGCGGGCGGTCGCTCCCGAAGCTGGTGGTATGAATACGGGTATGAAAGCTGGGGGAGCGGGTGATGATGGAGCTGCGGAGGGCGAGGGCGCGTTGCTCGCCGAGGACGCGGTCGGCTCCGGGGGCGGCTCCACGGCTGGCAAAGCCGGCAATGAGGAGGTGTGCTTGGGGATCGAGGGCGAGTGCTTCTTGGATCGGCGCGAGGGTGGCTAGGGTGTTTTCCTCGAAGTGGGAGCTGCGGCGAGCGAAGCGGATGCTGGTGCGGACGGAGGCGTCGTTGTAGCGGAAATGGTCGGGACGTGAGGGAAGGGGGCTTACTCCGCCGGTGGTCTGGCTGCGGGCGGTGTCATTTCCCTCAAGGAGCGAGAAGCTGGGGAGTGAGGGGAATGAAAGGCTGCTGCACCCGGCGGTGGCGAGTGCCACGACGGTGGCGATGAGTGTGGAGGGGCGGGTCATCGGGTCCAGGAGGGTTCAGCGGCGCGTCCGGGGCCGGTGTAGACGTTGCGGGTGCGGCCGGTGCGGGTATCGGCGACGATGAGTTTTCCGCGATAGATGCAGGCGAGGTGGCGGCCGTCGGGTGCCCAGGTGGGATCGGAGCCGGCGCAGACTGTGCGGACGCGCCCGGAGCGAAGATCTAATACGGCGACTTGGGGGGAGCTGTCGGCTGTGGAGAAGGCGATGAAATTGCCGTCTGGTGAGTAATCGGGGGCGAGGGCGGATGAGGTGCCGGTGGCGAGGCGCGTGGGGGTGCCGCTGGGGAGTCTCTTTTTGATCAGATGGGGGGCGCGGCCATCGGTGTAGGAATAGACAAGGGTGCGCCCATCGGGAGACCAGGTGGGGCCAGATTCGGCTCCGGGTGAGCTGGTGACGAGCTGGGCGCGCGAACCGCCAAGTGATGCAATGAAGATTTCGGGGTTTCCGGTGAAACTCATGGCCATGGCAAGCGAGCGCCCATCGGGTGAGATGGCGGCATCGGTGCTGGTGCCAGGGGAGCGGGCGAGGGTATGGCGCTCGCCATTGATGAGATCGAGGAATTGGATCTCAGGGTATCCGCTGCTGTAGCCGGTGAATACGAGATAGCTGGCGTCGGGGCTGATCGCGGGTGCGACGGCGTATTCGCTGGGGGCGGTGACACGCCGAAGGGTGCCACCATCGGCATCGCAGAGATGGATGGCTGGGGAGGCTCCCTTTTTCTGGATGGTGAAGGCGATCACGCTTTTTGCGATGCCGGGGCTTCCTGTGAGGGAGGCCGCGATGTCATCTGCGAAGAAATGAGCGTTTTGCCGGAGGCTGGCGTCGTCGTAGGTGCGGGTGAAGATGGGTGTGCCATCAGATTTTAAGAGGCTGCCCTCAATGCGCCCACCTGTGGAGGCACCGGTCACGGAGTAGCTGGGAGTGTGCGCTGGGGGCGAGAGATCGAAGACTCCTGCGTTTTTGAGATCGCGGATCAGGGTGGTGGTCGCAATTTCACCGCTTGAGCCAGAAAGTGGCGTGAGCACAATCGGAATTGCGCGGGTGTCTCCCCCAACGATCGATGGCACCGCCGAGGAAGTAATCGGCAGTGAGGAGAGTGCCGAAAGTGCGGTGATGAGGATGGTGCGAAGAATACACACGGGAGGAGATAGAATCAGCGTTGGAGCCTTGCGTCGAGCGCTTTTCGTCCGGCTGATGCCGCATAGACCACAAAGCTGATGCCAATTGCGATCATGAAAAACGAATAAAATTGTCCCCGCGAAAATCCGTAGATCAACGAGGCGTCGGGCTCACGGTAGCTCTCGGCGGTAATCCGTCCGATGGCGTAGAGGATGAAAAAGAGCCCGGTAAGGAGCCCGTGGGGCAAACGCTTGAATGCGAGGCGCACGCCGAGCAGGACGATGAAGAGTAGCAAGCCTTCGAGGGCAGCTTCGAAGAGCTGTGAGGGATAGCGGGCGGGCAAGTGCTCCGCGAGGAAGTCTCGCACGGCTGGATCTGCGCGGGTCGCCTCATCGATGATAAATGGTAGATCTGAGGCAGATTTCGCTTCAGGAATCATCTCTACGAGGCCGGAGGCGAGGTGGTAGCCGGCCTCGCCACCATTTTCGATTTCTTCACGAACGGAAGAGGGGAATACCATCGCGGTGCGAGAATCTTGCGGTGCGATTCTGCCATAAAGTTCGCCATTTACGAAATTGGCGACTCTTCCGAGACAAAGCCCGATTGGGGCGACGGTGACCAGTCCATCGCCAAGACCAGGCCAAGAGACCTTGTGTCGCCAGGCGTAATAGAAGGTAAATACGATAAGACCTAAGATTCCGCCGTGGCTCGACATGCCGCCACCGAGGGTCTTGAAGAGGGCGAGTGGATCACTCAGTAGCGTCTCAATCCCATCGTAAAAAAGAAAATACCCGAGCCTGCCACCGAGGAAGACTCCGAAAATAAAGCCGTAGGTGAGAAAATCGGTCACACGATCTTCGGTGAGGACAAAGCGCTCTTTCCGCGCTAGCCGCCTGAGGATGAGAACGCCGAGGAAAAGCCCAAGCACATAGGCCAGGCCATACCAACGGATTCCCCAGTTTCCCCCAAAGTGAATCGCATAGGGACTTAGTGAATGGACGTAAACCGCTTCGGACACGCTGGACTTAGAGCGCAATGCTAGGGTGCCTGCAACTTACCAGCTTCGCAAAACGCATTGGCGTTTGACGCGGACCCGCGCCCGGATCAGCGTTTCTGGTGTCTACCCAGCCCTGCCCATGAAGCTTGATGAACAGGAACTTCCTCACGTCCTTGCGGGCGTTTTTCTCGATGTGCATCGCCATCTCGGGCCGGGGCTGCTTGCTGATGCCTATAAGGCTTGCGTCGCTCACGAACTCCGAATGAGGGAGATCATCTTCAAGCAAGATGCGCCACTCGGCCTCACCTACAAGGGGCTCGAAGTCCCCATCGCAGGCACTCATGATTTCATTGTAGAGGATCTGATTCTCATCAACGTCGTCTCTGTGGAGGCAATCCTTCCGTGCCACAAAGAGACCTTACAAAATCACCTTCGTATTTCCGGAAGGCATACCGGTTTTCTTGTGAATTTTAATGTCCCGCAGCTGCGTGATGGGGGAATTAAGCGTATTATTGTCTCGAATAGCGAGCCTGCGCTTCGCTTTAAGGTCATCGAAAACCCCGTCAGCGCCGTGGGTAGCCGCGCCAAGACTGGCGCCCGCTAGCCCCGCTCGCGAGCCATCAGCTTATCGAATTTTTTGGATCGGTTCGCGTATTCGGGGAATGTTTTCGCTCCGGTATCCTGAGGTAAATACCGCCAGTGCTTGTACATCCAGAGCCACGCTTCGGGGCTTTCGCGCATGTGGCGCTCGAAAAAGTCCCAGCATTCTTGCGCCGCCTCCGCATTCGTCCGCCCCTCCACTGCCACCGGAGCTCCACGCACATCTCGGTATTTTCCGCCCGCCAGTGGAATCATGATATGCGGCTCAAGCACCGCACCGGTGCGACGCGCTAGCTCCACGTGCGCCGCAGTCGCACTCGTCGCTCCACCAAAGCAATTCACCACTGTAGCTGCCTGGTTCGGCGGGACGGTGAGATCCGTGAGAAGCGCCGTAGCGCCACCGCGCTTCAAATGCCGCATCAGCTTGAGTAGCCCACCCTTCGTGGATGTGAAGGTATGCCCGCTGTGCTCCCGCATATTCACAAAAAGCGGGGTGAGCATCGGATTCTTAAAATCCTGTGCAAGCACCAGCAGTGTCCGCTCATTGGTATAGGCCTGGCTATGTGGGAGCCACTCAAAATTCCCGAAGTGTGGGCACACGAGAATACTCGGCTGTTCCTTAGCGATGGAGGCAAGCTCCGGGGGATCAGTCACTTCTTCCACGAGGTCGTGAAAGATTTCAGGGGTGAGATTCGAAGACCAAAACAGCTCCAAAAACGTCCGCGCTACCGATTGATAAACCGCCCGGCTCGAGCAAGGCGGAGTTTCGCCGAAGGCAAACCGCAAGTTCTGGCTCGTCGTCCTTCGGCCACGTGCATCTAGCGCCCATCCGAGATTTCCTAAAAATTTGGCCACCCCCATTAGCGTTCGTCTTCCCATCCAGGGCACCACACGCATCGCCGTAGCCACGGCCACGCGTTCGATCCGGTAGCGGTGCTGTCTCATCTTCGGGCTCATAGTTGTAGGTAGCGTCACCTGTCCTCGACTGCAGTACGGAAAAAAGCTCCAGGCCTTGAGAGCCTAGAGCTTTTTCCGGAAACGTCGAACACTCGGGTTGGGTTTTCCAGAACCATCCCGCGTCACTATACTATTCCACTTTAATAAAAAGTAAAGCGTAAATTTAGAATTTCTGTAATTCTTTGATTGTCTGATAATTCATCAATCATTGTCCGAGCGCAGGCTTGCGCCCGCCGCCCCACAGGTGCAACTATGAGCCCGCTATGAAAACGCCCGCCCACTCCATTCGCCGCTGGTTAGCCCTCGGTGCCGCCGCCCTCATCGGCCTCAGTTTTTCTTCCTGCTCATCCACATCGATGAAGCCATCCGGAAGCCGGACGCCCTATGTAAAAGCCTACAAAGCGAAAAATCCAGCCAACGTAAAAGTAAAAGTCTCCCTTAAAAACCAGACGATCTACGTCATGGAAGGCAGCCGCACCCTCATGGTCGCCGCCTGTAGCATAGGCACCGCCGCGACCCCGACCCCGCGCGGAAATTTCAAGATTTACTCCAAGACGAAGTACCGCCGCCGCATCAATGAGCCCAGCGCCGGCTATCCCATGGGCTACTGGTGCGAATTTAAGTCTGGCTACGGCATCCACCAAGGTTGGGTTCACCCAGGGCCTCGCACCAAAGGCTGCATCCGGCTTCACTACAATGCTGCCCCCAAATTCTTCGCCATCGTCCCCACCGGCACGCCGCTGAATATCTCCTACAGCCAGCCAGAAGACGCCACCATCGGTAAAAACGTCCCACGCCCGCAGGACTACAACGACCCCGAATGGCCCCCTTCAGTTCAGAATACCAACAAAGTATTCCACCTCTACAAAGGCCCACTCACCGATGGCTGATGCCACCGCGCCTTCGGCGCCCACACCCAAGAAGCCTAAGCGCAAACGCGTCAATGTCCGCCGCAAGGAGGTCATGGAGCGCGTCGGCAAGCAGGTCCAGGAGCACTACAAAAGCCCCCTCGTGGAAAAGCTCCGCGAGCGGGGCGGCACCCTCACTGTAGGAGACACCACCGTGCACCTCGCCCGGCAGTTCGGCTTCTGCTACGGCGTCGAGCGTGCCATCGACCTTGCGTATGCCGCCCGGAAAGTTTTCCCGGAAAAACAGCTGCACCTCATCGGCGAGATTATCCACAATCCCGAGGTGAATCGGCAGCTCGCGGACATGGGCATCAATACCCTCGGCTGGCAGGAAGCCGGCGAGGACTACGAGCACCTCGGCGAGGACGATGTCGTCATCGTCCCAGCCTTCGGCACCACCACGCCCATCATGCAGGATCTCGAAGATCGGGGCTGCATCGTCGTCGACACCACCTGTGGCGACGTCATGAGCGTCTGGAAGCGCGTCCGGAAAAACGCCGAAGAAGGCTTCACCTCCATCATTCACGGAAAAGCCGCCCACGAAGAGACCCGCGCCACCGCATCCCGCGCGCTCGGTAATGATGGCGTCGGCCACTACCTCGTCGTCCTCACTCTCGATGATGTCGAAGTCGTCACCGATTATATCCGCCATGGCGGAAACTCCGCAGCATTTCTCGAGCGTTTCTCCGGGTGTACCTCGGATGGATTCGATCCTGATGTCCAGCTCGCCCGCGTCGGCGTTGCCAATCAGACCACCATGCTCAAATCCGAGACTGAAGAAATTCAGCGTCGGATCGAAGCCGCCGTAAAAGACCGCGACGGCAATACCGAAGCCGCCGCCAACTTCCGATTCGCCGATACCATCTGCGGAGCCACACAAGAGCGCCAAGACGCCCTCTTCACCCTCCTCGGGAAAAAGATGGACATGCTCATCGTCGTCGGTGGCTACAACAGCTCCAATACCAGCCATCTCGTCGAGATCGGTGAGAAAAAGCTTCCCTCCTTCTTCATTCGCAATTCCGATTGCCTTCGATCACTGGAAGAAATTATCCACTTCGACCTCCATCAGGAACAAGAAAAGACGACCTACACCGAGATCCTCAAGAGCGATAAAGGTGCCACCATCGGCATCACCGCAGGTGCCTCCTGCCCGAATAATTTGATCGAAGAGACGCTTCTCAAGCTTTTCGCACTACGCGGCCATAGCGCAGAAGACGTTCTTGCCGCCCAATAAGGTTGTAAAAAAGTTCTCCGAATTTCAAAAATACACGACTGTCTGGAGTCGATAAGTTTACTGTATTATAAAAATAACAGTAATATCAGTTTTTTTTGACTATTTTTCTTGACGTCAAAAACCGAATCAGGTTAGCCCTGTTGGTGACAATGCCGGAAAATCCCCCACGGGAATCCGCGATAAATCCCAACCCGCTCAGCTACCGAGGGCACTCCTAGCCTGCCTCCCCAAATCCAAAGCACGACGCGTAAGACACGGTTTTCCTATCCGTTCTGCGACGACGACGAAGACCCGTGAGCCATCAGGTTCGGGGGAGCCTCCCGAGATGAGGTGATCTTCAGGTACTTTGAAAAATGACCTGTGCATAGGGGCACCAATACCAACCAACCCAGAACGCCTGTGAAAAAGAAATCTAAGAAAAAGGCCGCGCGTAAAGCGCCGGCTAAAAAGAAAGCCGTCCGCAAGCCCGCCGCCAAAAAGAAAGCCGTGAAGAAAAAAGCCGTGAAAAAGAAAGCCGCCCGCAAGGTCGCCAGAAAATCTCCGGTGAAGAAAAAGGCTGTGAAAAAGAAAGCGACCAAAAAGAAGGCCGTGAAGAAAAAAGCTGCCAAAAAGAAGGCCGTGAAGAAAAAGGCTACTAAAAAGAAGGCTGTGAAGAAAAAGGCTGTCAAAAAGAAGGCCGTGAAAAAGAAGGCTGCCAAAAAGCCAGTGAAGAAGGCGAAGAAGAAGGTTTCCCGCAAAAAGAGATAGACCGTTTCGAGTAAATTCTCGCTCAAGGGAGTGCCGTTCATTCGGTGCTCCCTTTTTTGTATCGCTGCCGAAGACGAGAAAGCACTTGCGGAGACCTCGTGACCACGGTAACGATTTTGCCCGGCAAATCACCGGAATGCGCGATTAGCTCAGGGGTAGAGCATCACCTTGACATGGTGGGAGTCACTGGTTCAAATCCAGTATCGCGCACCATCTTTTTCCTAAAAACCGCACTTCTCACGAGGTGCGGTTTTTTCGTGTCCGGAATACTTGGAGAAATTCGGCAAAATTTACTTGAACACTGTTCAATTGAACTTTATAATGGTGTCATCATGACCACTCCACAGACCACCCAGTTCCCCGAAGTCCTTGATCGTATCCAGCGCCTCTTCGCCAAAGCTCGCGAGCAACAAGTGAAGCGCTTCACTCGCATGAGGAAGCCTGTCCATGAGCAGCTAGAGCTCCCGCTCTTCTAGCCCGATTTCCCGTCCCGAAAGGGGAGGGGAGAAAAACCGCATTTCGGGGGTTACAAATCGCTAATATCGGCTAAGCATAAACGTTCCCGCTTAGCCAACCCCCTCCCTCTTCGAGACTTTGCGCCGTTTTCCACTGCCCCCTCTCCCCACGATGCCCGCTACCGTGCTCCGTGCGCCCGCCTTCGCGTCCATCACCCTTGCGATTGCGATCGCAATGCCGATTTCAGCTACCGCCGCTGCAGAGCCGAACGCGAAAGCCACCGTGGAAGAAATTCAGAGCCTCGTCCACGAGGCTGATCTTCTACAATCCAAAGGCGAACTCGCCGCCGCCGCATCCAGCTACCGAAGCGCATTAAGCGAGCTCCCGACCTCAATCCAATACGGAGCCTTTCGTGCCTCGATTGCCGAGCGCTACGCCGCCGCATCCGTCGCCCAGGCACGCGCACTCGCCTCTGGAGGGCAGCTTGCCGAGGCGAATCAGATTCTCGATTCCGTCCTCGTCCCCGGCTACGCCCCCACCTACGGCCCAGCTCTTGAGCTGAAAGAAGAGCTCCAAGATCCCGATCGCTACAATCCCGCACAAACGCCCGAGCACCTTGCCAACGTCGCTGAAGTCTCCCGTCTCCTTCGTCAAGCCGAAGGATTCGAGGATCTCGGGCTCTATTCCGAAGCGCTAGGAACCCTTCAAGCCGTCCTCGATATCGATCGCACCAATGCGGCAGCCCGTCGGGGAATGGAGAAAGTGAATCGCAGGATCTCGAAGCATCACAAATCCTCGTACAGCCACTTCCGCGCAGATGCTCTCCGAAAAGTCGATGAACTTTGGGAAACCCCCATCCCAGAATTTGATCCCGGAGAAGGGAATGCATTCGAAATTGGAGGGAGCGGAGCAGGAGTCTCCGTCACCGATAAGCTCAATCGCACAATCATTCCCAGAGTCGCCTTCACCGAAGCCACCGTTTCCGAGGTAGTCGATTTTCTCACCGCTCAAAGCCGCCAGCTCGATCCCACCGGCTCCGCTCGAAAGGGCGTCAATATCGTCATCGATGCAGACGCCACCTATTCTCAGCGCCGAGTCTCGCTCGGCCTTAGCTCCACTCCACTCGCCGAAGTCCTTCGCTATGTAGCCGATCTCGCCGGAATGATCTATCGCGCCGATGCCTATGCCGTGAAGCTCGTCCCCGCAGGCAGCACTGTCGGCACGCTTCGGACCCAGAATTTCAAAGTCCCACCCACATTCATTAGCGGCACGGATGACACATCTGGTGCCGCTTCCGATGATCCGTTTTCGGAAGCCGTCGCCGCTTCATCCTCCGGGATCACCCTTCGCCGAAGGAACGCCAAAGAATTTCTCGCCCAAAGCGGAATCACCTTTCCTGAGGGAGCGAACGCAGGCTTCAGTGCCGCATCCAGCACCCTCACCATTACGAATACCGACGCGAATATCGATGCCGTCCGCCGACTCGTCGAAGAAGCCGTCGCCAGCGCGGCCAACCAGGTTGTCGTATCCGTAAAACTCCTTGAGACCACTCAGGAGGATCTCCAAGAACTCGGCTACGATTGGCTTCTCGGGCAATTCAACGTCCCTGGATCAGATCGAGTGTTTGCTGGAGGCGGAACTAATGGTCAAGCCACAGCACCAGCGCTCAGTGAACGCCCATTTGTCCGCCCAGGTTCCGATATTCCGGTCGGGCAGTTTCCCGTGACAGCGGGCAACCGCAGTGGAGACCAAATTTCCGAACTCGGAAATGCGATTGATGGTGTCCTCACGCAAAATCCCTCTGGAAATGGTCAGAGTCGCTCCCCCGGCGTCTTTTCCGTTGGAGGTGTCCTCACTGATCCTCAGGCACAGCTCGTCATTCGCGCGTTGAACCAAAAAACCGGCATCGATGTCGGCATGTCCCCTGAGATAGTCACTCGATCAGGCCAACGAGCTTCGGTATCCGTCATCCGTGAATTTCCCTATCCCACCGAATTCGATCCACCAGAAATTCCCCAGACGTTTGGGATCGGGGGAGGGCGCTTCGGCGGAGGCTTCGGAGGCCAAACAAACGGAGGGCGCGGAAACCTCCCCACGATCGCCACACCCACTACGCCCACGAGCTTTGAAGTCCGTGAGCTTGGAGCTAGCCTCGAAATCGAGCCGGTGATCGGCCCTGATGGCAAGACTGTAGATCTAAGCCTATCACCTGAATTGGATGAGTTCGAAGGGTTCATCAATTACGGCACACCCATTACAGATGGTCTTAGGGTAATTGCCGAAAATGAAATTCTCGCTCCAATCATGCGCACGATTCGCCAGACGCTTCGTGTAGCCGTCTGGGACGGGCAGACCGTCGCAATCGGAGGTCTCCTAGATCAGCGGGTGGTTTCTACAGATGATAGTGTCCCAGGAATTGGAGGCGCTCCACTTGTCGGAAAGTTCTTCAAATCAAAAGTCTCCCAGACGAAGACGAGAGCGATCGTTTTCCTTGTCAGTGTAAAGATCATCGATCCCGGGGGGAATAGTGTAGCCAGTGCCGGACAGCAATAGTCGCTGAAATCCCCATCTGGACAAGATGTGGGGAAGCTCGTAGAGCTATAAACCAACCTCATTTTCCCCTCGTAAAGTCATGCCTCAACGCCGCCGTCGCGAAACAAACAAACAGCGCTATTCCGTCGATGAGATGATGGAGATCGCCCGCGATACCCAGTCATCAAAAGACGGAAAATCGCGTCGCCGCAGAAGCTCGCAACCGGTCGAGAAGCGGAAAAGCATCGCCACCAAATTGCTCATCGGTGGAGTCGCTGCCACCGTTCTCATCGGAGGAGGGCTTTTCATTCTCAATAAGGCCAACGCCCTTCGCTATCGGAACGACAACTTCAAGAAAGACGCGCAAGCCACCCTAGCCACTCTCCTCGGCCATGAAATCACCCTTGGAGAAATTGAGGTCAATGGTCAGCAGCTCAAAATGAGCGACGCCCTCATTGGTGGCTCTGATAGCAGCATTCTCGATGGTGCCCGCCTCCAGACAATCGCAGGAAAGCTCGCTCTCAGTTCACTGCTTGGCGACACCTGGAAATTCGAGACGATGGACGCCTACACCATCCAAGCCGAGCTTTCTCGGCCAACCGCAGCCGCGGGGGCGAGCACCTCAGCGCCACTCGAAAAGAAAACCGGTGGCTTCGGCCTCACCTCCACCCCCGAAGATTTCATCGTCCGCCACGCACGTGGCCGGAAAGTCGATCTCTTTTTCGGGGGAGGGGACACCGGAGACCGCATTATGGGCACGCGTTTCGCCGTCGATATGTTTGGCGCGCAGACCGATTTTTCTGGATCAGGCGGCACCCTATTCTGGGAGCGGATGCCTGATCTCTCCGTCGATTCCTTCTCCGGCGGCATCCGCGATGGCGTCGTCAAGCTCCAGCGCGCCCGTCTCAGTAATGGTAAAGACGATGAAGTGCTCCTCGATGGTGAGATCAGCCTCAAGCCCGGCGGTCAATCAAAGATCAATGGTGTGATCGAAGGCATGAAGCTCCTTCAGCTCCTTCCTCCATATTGGTCCGAGCGCCTTCAAGGCAGTTTGAGTTCGAATTTCACCCACACATTCGAAATGAAATCCGGCGCGGAAATACCCGTCGTAAAAGCCAAGGTGAAGATTCGTGATTTCTCGCTTCAGGGCGTTCCTGTCCTCGATGTTCTCGCGCGCTACACCGCGCAGCCCTCATTCGCCTATATCCAAATGCCAATCATCGAATTGGATGTCGAGATCCGTGGCAGAGAAATCACCATCGGAAACCTCGAGGCGCAGCGCCCAGGCCTCGTTAGGCTCGCCGCTGAAATCAAAATTTCCGAAGATGATCTACTCAGTGGCACCATTGATCTCGGCGTGCCCTCCGCTCAATTCGATAAAATCCGTGGCGGCCGTCCCAGCTTCTTCACCATCAGTGAAGATGGTTACGCCTGGGCAAAAATTAATATCACCGGATCCGTCGCCGCTCCCATCGATGATCTCACTGAAAAGCTCAATACACTCGTCTACCAGCTCGCCGGAGCCGCAGCACCCCAGCAGCAGCCAGGCGCTCTTCCCGTCGCAGCCCCCGGTGTTCCTCGTGTATCCTCTCCACCATCCGCGCCTACGTCAGTTCCATCGGAATCCCCAGTAAACGAAGCCCTTGAAGACGCCTTCGATCAATTGATCAATCTCCGCTAAGTCTAGCTGAGAAGTGCGCGTCCCGCAGCACTACCCCTCTATCAGCGAGTCACCTGCTTGCATCGAAGCCACCTTCTCCGCCCCTGCGCGGCAAAGAATCGCCGCAAGCCCGGGAGACAGCCGCACAATCTCCCCCGCCATCTCTCGGAGCAGCATCTCCTGCGAGGTTGAAGGGCGATCTTCATGATGAGCGCCGCCGGCGTCATCAAATTCGGGTGTAGGGCGGATCATGGCAGTGTTCGCTTAAGGTGGGGGATAGATGAAATTCAGCGTTCAAGCTCCTTCGAAGCAAGCAGCTGCTTGATCCTTTCTCCGATCAGCGTGTTTGCCGTCTCCGCAGGATTCTTCCCATACAAACCACCATCAGTGAGCTTCTCGATCAGCTCACGGATCTGAGGCGTCACCGAAACGGTGATCTGCACACTTTCCAAACTGTTCTTCGCGCGAGCCATTAATATCCCATAATAATGCCATTCTTATCTGAAACAACATTATTCGCAAAAAAGAATCCCGACTCAGCGAAACGCACCTCAGGCCGCTCTAGGTTGGTGGCACCGGTCACCTCGCTAAATCTCCCATTCCCGATGGGGATTACCGGCTTTATGGGTATCGGTTCAGCGGCTGATCACGAGAAGAGTTGCGTAGAGATCGCTCTCAAATCTATTGTTTTCCTTTTGGTAAGGATTTCAATGCGTGCTGCTTACAAAATACCCACCCCGTACTGAACCGAGAAGACATCGAAAAGCTCCTCGCTGAACCCGACACCCGCGACCCGCTAGGAATAAGAGACCGAGCCATCCTAGAAACCTTCTACGCCACCGGAGTGCGGCGAAGCGAACTCACCGCCCTAGACGTCGGCGACCTCGACACCGACGGCGGAAACGGCAGCGGAACCCTCCACGTTCGCAAAGGAAAAGGAGGCAAAGGCCGCACCCTCCCCGTAGGGAAAAACGCCCTCCACTGGCTCAATAAATACCTCGACGAAGTGCGCGAAAAACTCCTAATCGAAGCCGGAGAAAACGCCCTCTTCATCAGCGGGTACGGAGCAAGAATGAGCCCCGCCTACATAGGAAACTGGGTAGCGCGCACCGCAAAAAAAGCAGAAGTCAGCAAGCCCGGAAGCTGCCACATGCTGCGCCACAGCTGCGCAACGCACATGCTAGAAGGCGGAGCCGACGTCCGGCTGGTCCAACAGATGCTCGGCCA
Organism: uncultured Verrucomicrobiales bacterium; assembly: GCA_937922595.1. Taxonomy (GTDB): domain Bacteria; phylum Verrucomicrobiota; class Verrucomicrobiia; order Verrucomicrobiales; family DEV007; genus CALAIY01. The sequence continues at coordinate 44,329 of CALAIY010000014.1, forward strand.
CGCGAGGCTCGACACCACGGCGATCTACACGGAAGTAGCAATCAGCCACCTGCGCAGCGTCTACGAAGCCTCGCACCCCAGCGCCGCCGCGCCCGGCGTCCAGGCCGAGCAAAAACCGGACAACCCTAAAAAATCGGGCTAGTGTCAGAAATGCCAAACATGTTAAAAGCAATCGAGGCGACCATCGATCCAGATGGACACGTCCGGACAGCCGGGCCGCTCCCGATCAACCGCCCCACGAAAGTGATCCTCACACTCGTCATCGATGATGATGCCGCTGAGCCCGATCTCGCCCTAGCAAGCGAGCGCGCCCTAGCTACCGACTGGAACCGCGAGGAAGAAGACGAAGCATGGGCAACGTTGTAAAAGGCCAGGTCGTCGTCGTCGGGTTCCCGTTCAGCGACCTGAGCCAGACCAAAAAGCGTCCGGCGCTCGTTCTCGCAGAAGTCGAATACGGAGATCTATTGCTGTGCCAGATCACGAGTAAAACCTACGGCGCGCGCAACGCCGTCGAGATCACAGCAACGGACTTCGCGAGCGGGAGCCTCCCACTGACGAGCTACGCGAGACCAAGCCGCCTGTTCACGGCGGAACCGTCCCTGGTTCAGAGCACCGCAGGCCAGCTGACCGAGGCGAAGCGCAAAGAGGTGGGAGCCGCTGTCGGTGCAGTCGTCGCCTAGGCCAGGAGCTGCGGAAAGCCCTTCGCTTTAGCCGCCCAAGCTGCTAGAATACGGGCAGCTAAAAATGGAAGTAGCCCCGCCAGAACAGCGTTCAGCAAAAACGTACCCCCGCGAAAAAAAGCGCGTCTGGGGAAAAAATCCCCCGCGCCAAAAGTTCGCCTACCAAATCGAGCCGCAAGTCATTGAAGGGCAATGGGAAAACGCCCCTAGGTCTACGAAACCCGTATCGGGTGTGCTCTATTACGGCTACCGGTATTACAGCCCGGGGATGGGTAGGTGGATCAATAGGGATCCGATTGAGGAACAAGGAGGCATAAACCTCTATGCGATGGTGAGTAACAATACGATCAATCGTATTGATATGTATGGGCTTGCTGAATTTAGCGATTGCTCTACAGAATCAGTGAGCCTAGCGCCAATATCGAAAGGGTTTAATGTTTTTGGTAAACAAGCAGAAGGCTCTATAACATTTTCGGCAAGTAGGGAAGTTTGTAAATGCTGTGATGGGGAAAAAGGAGAGTTTATTAAATCTGTTTCAGGAGGTGTAGATGCTTCTCTTGCGTTATCAGCCACTACTGGGCAGCTGCCTGGGAATATAGGCTGGTATGGGCTTAGATTTAGAGGTTCTTTAGATGGGTCAGGTTCCTTGAACGGTTCAGCTTCTGACTGTTCAGGAGGAATGGAGTATAGTGTTGATATTACTATTGGTGGTAGTGTGGGCGTAGATGCAGGTGGAGAAGTCAACGCGCATGTTGGGTGGTTTGATATAACAGCAGGTTTAACTGGGAATGGAACTGTGTCTTTTACAGGTTGGACGCTCAGCTTAGATTGTGATGATGAAAATGGATGTGAAAATCCAACGCTTCAATCAGGTGGTATAGGAGGAAGCATAGGCTTCACGGCTAGTCTAGGAACCAAAAGTATAAGTAAAAGCTGGGATGCTTCAACGTTACTTAGATGAGAATCATACTAGAGAAAGGCTTCAAAGTAGGAGTCATAAACAAAAAAATTGATGGGTTTATTGATTTCTCAGGAGAGAGAAAATCCTTCTCATACAATTCTAGAGGTATTTTTTCGAAAACTCGAGAACTCCAGATTGATGGTCAAATAATGGTTTTTTCTGAAGGTAAAACAGGTGTATTAAAAGAAGAGGGAAGAGAATATAATTTTCATGTCAAAAATACTATTTTTGAAGGATTAATGCTTAAGTCATCAAGTGATAATATAACTTTGACAGCTAGAGGCGTTTTAATTTCACACCCGAATAAGGAGCTTGTTTCGGATTTAATTTTTAGAACAAATGGATCTACAAAAGGAGAAGTGGCTTATAAATGTGTGATGGATAAGAATAATTTATTTGTGTTTTATACAGAAATACATAGGCGTCATTTTTCGGTAAATCCTGACAAATTCAAAGCTCCTTGGCAGCTAATCCTTTTTTTTATAATGAGTATAGCTTCAAATACAGGTGGATATAATAGATCTTAAAATAAAAGGGTTTCTTTCGTTGATTTGTTGTTGATGAAAGAATAAATGGGCTTAGGACGGAAATTCCGGACACCGTAGATGTGAGGTGGTCGCGATACCGAAGCCAAAGTCGGCGATGTTTTAGTTTCCAGTTGCAAGGTTTAAACCCACCGTCTTTAGACGGTAAGCTTCAAATACATGCAAAATACATGCATGGCATCCAGTTGTAAGTGACTGAGGTTGATTGGTGGAGGAAATAATCGCGGGGCGGAATTAGGGTCAGAAGGAGCCCGCCGGTGAGTTGATCCCGCTGCCATTGAGCCCCCGAGTTGAAGTTGGGCGGC
>CALAIY010000015.1 GCA_937922595.1 uncultured Verrucomicrobiales bacterium
CCGGGTGGGAATGGGGGGGCGGTGCGGGGGATGCTGCGCCAGCTGAAGGGGGATGGGGCGATCGGGATTTTCCCGGCGGGAGCGATAGCGACGTATCGCTGGGATAGGGGCGAGGTGGGGGATGATCCGTGGTCGGATTCGGTGGTGGCGTTGGCGGAAAGGACGGGGGCGATGGTGGTTCCGGTGTACTTCTCTGGGAATAACTCATGGCTTTTTCACAGTGTCACGGCGTTTGGTCGGCACCTCAGGGGGCTGCTCTATTTTCATGAGCTAGCGCGCGATCTCCGTCGTGGGAATACTCTGCACGCTCGCGTGGGGCAACCGGTCTCGGCGAAAGAGCTGGGCCGTTTCCCCGACCATGCTTCGGCGACGCAGTTTCTTCGCGAGAAGACTTATAAGCTGGGTGAAGAGTAAGTCATTGATAAGGTTCAGGCCTCGGTTGCCTATGCGAACGAAGCTACGAGAACTCCGGTCTCCCTGACTACGTTCGGCTCCTCGCAATCAAGCCCACCCAGTATTCCTACACGCTCCAGCTTAGCGGCGATTTCGAAGATTGGTTCACCATCGGCGCGGTCGTCACTACGGACGCCGATGGCACCGGCTCCTGCAGTAGTTGTAATTTTATGAGCGCGGCTCCGGGATGCCGGTAGTAGTGGCTCTATGAAGAAATGCTTCTTTTACCTGGCTGTGGCGATTCTTACTTCGGTTCCGATGGCTGCTGCGGTAAGTTGGGAATCGAGACCGCTCTCCAATTCCGGTGATAGCGCAGGAGATCTTCTCGCCGTCTCGACCGATTCCGCCGGGAGAGTGCACACCGTATTTTCCTTATCCGATGGCAAGAGCCAGACGCTTTTTTACCGGCTCCGCGAGAACGGCTCTAGTGGTTTCAGCAACCCTGAAAAGGTGCGTAGTAGTGACGTAGAATCGGATCATATCGTGCATCTCGATCTCGCGGTCACGCTGGAATTTACGGTGCAACTCGCTACCGTAGACGCTGCGGGCAACGCTTCGGTATTCGAATTAGCCAATGGCGAAACCGCCTGGACCTCGTCCGGATTCCCCACATTGGCGACATCGGAAAGCACCGGGGGGATCAGTATCATTCCGCGGCGCTTGCTAGACACTCCTCGGTCGCAGGTTGCTTACACCAGCATCACTAAAGGGGGGATACCGGGCGGGATCGATATTTACAATCAGATTGAACCGGGAGGTGGCTGGACCGCTCATTTCCCGCTGCTCGTGCTCGGCGCCGGCGAGGGGCTTGCCCCTGTGCTCGTCGATTTCAATCGGACGGGCAGGACTTTCGTTGCAAGTTATAGCAGCTCCAAAGGAGAAGTCCGTGCGCATTATTACCGCGCGCTCGATTCTGATTGGTCTTCTCCGGAAACAATCGCTGAAGCCTCCGAATTCACCCGCCCCGATGCGGCCAAAATTTTAGACGGGGATCTCGTAGCCGCGTTTCGCACCTCGTCCGGATCGGGCGCGGCGCGGACGACCGCCATCACTTATGCTACCCGCTCGAAAGTATTGGGAGACGGCTCTAGCTGGACGACCCGTTCTGTAAGTAGCGAATCCGAGATCGACCGCAGCGCGGGCGAAGACTTCGCGGGCGACGTCGATCTTGCGCTCGATGCTGCAGGTGCCCCCGTCGTGGCCTACTCCCGATTTGTCTTTGAGCCGATGACGGTTCGCTCGCTCGATGTGCGCGTCCGGCGCGGCTATCCCGGCGCGATCGATTGGCCGCTTGATATCATCGAAAGCTTTGGCAGCCACGGCTTTGGTTTTTACGCCACCACCGGGCCATCGCTACATGCCGGTCTCGATGGTGATCCTGCAATCCTTTTCAAGCGCGATCGCAATGCCTCCGGCTCCGAAGTCATCTTCGCCCGGCCGCGTCCTGCACCCTGGACGCTGCGTGGCGCGCCGGGGCTGAGTGGGAGTTTCGCCCAGTCTTTTGCTCCCTCCATCGCGGCTGGTACCGGTGGCCATATCCACATCGTGGCGGGCACTGCCACCGGCGATAATCCTACCGACCCGCCGGTTACCTACGGCCCGCCTACGTTTGTGAGCCTCGCCCGCGATGGCTCGGTCGCTTACAGCGAAACGCTCCCCTCCTCGCTCACTAATCCTCACGTCTCCCACGCGCTCACCACCGATTCACAAGGCCGCGCCCATGTCCTCTCGCTCCGTTTATCCGATGATACTAGCACGAGTGGTGATCTCCTTTACTTCCGGCAAGACGCGCCGGGCGTTCCAGGATTCAGCCCGGGTAGAAGGCCTTCCGAATCCGTCGTTCCCGGTGCCATTGCTCTTGGAATCGACGCCCAAGATCGCCTTTATGCGGCCTTTGCTATTGCGGGTACTAGCAATGGTCGTATCCGGCTTGCGCGTCTCGCGCCGGGAGCGCTCAGCTGGGAAGTCCTTGGTACCCTTTTCGGTGATAGTTCAATGCCGGATCTAGCCGTGCGCCCCGATGGCGGATATGCCCTCAGCTTTTACGAGGAAGAGAGCGGTGCCATCCAGCTTTTCAGCAATATCGATCTCACCACCGGCCTGCTGCAGGAGCCTGAAATTTCTGTAGTCACCCTTTTAAGCAGCTCCGTGGCCACGCCGCTCAATACGTCCGTAGTGATCCTTCCTGATGGCCTCCCGAGGGTGGCCATCGCTTCCTTCAATGCTTTCTTTTACTACAAGTCCGATGCTTCGCTTTCTGGGGGAGCCTCGCAATTTCTTGTCGCCACCCCTGGTTTTCTCGATGGCATTATCGACCTCGTTGCGGACGGCAATACCCTCCATGCCGTCTCTCATAATTCGCTCGGCCTCCGCCACCTCGAATTTACCGACGCCGATCCGGCCAACCCGCTCCGGGACGATCTCTTCGCAACTCCAGGCTACGCTCTAAACTCCCGGGGTCATAAGACGCTTTCCCTCGCCACGGATGGTAATGGCGCTCCGGTGCTCGCCACCGGCCTTCGTTCCACCCAACCTGGGAACTTTTTCAGCTATGACCTCGCCTTCGTCGCTCGCCCCGGCGATGCCTGGGATCATGATGGTGATGGTCTTCCCGCCCTCTTCGAAGCCGCCTTTTGCCAGGACCCGCGTGCCTTTTCGCCGAGCTTCGCTGCCCTGGTCGAAGAGCGGCTTGAGCGGCATACTACCGGGGTGGATCTCGCCTTCCGATTCCCGAGTCCGGCGGTGGACGGCGCTTTCAATTACGCTTACGAAGCCAGCTCCGATCTTATCGGGTGGTCTTCAGAAACCATCGAACCTGGCATCGCACTGCTCCCCGCAGTGCCGCTCACAGGTACCGACCGCTGCCGCACGCGGCAGATCGGTTTCCGCTACGCGGAACCACTCCAGCGCTTCGCGCGCTTCCGCGTCTCGCGCGACCGATGAGGTGTATTCCCGTTTTTTTCCGTGACTTCGGGCGGAAAACTCTATTGGATACGGCTATGAGATTGATGGTTGTGTTTTTGATTCTTTCGTTTGGGATTGTATCTTATGCCGCCGTCGCGCCGCCCGAGCCGGTGGGGGATGCGGTGGAGATTCTGAGCGA
>CALAIY010000016.1 GCA_937922595.1 uncultured Verrucomicrobiales bacterium
CCCGCGATACCCTCGCCTACATCCGCACCACCCGCGTCCCCCGCAAAGTCATCCGCCGGGACGCCTACGGCCGTCTCTTCGAAAGCCTCGCCTATGTCACCACCGAAATTGGCCGCACCACCATCACCCTCGAAAACGGTACCGTCACCCTCATCAAAGCCAGCAACCCAAAAGGCCTTCGCCAAGCCCCAAAATCCGTCCCTCCACCCATCGCCCTCTAAGAGAACCGCCATAAATTCTATCGTCTTTTTAGCCAACTCACCCCATTAGCCCCCAGCATTATGCTGTCGCCCGATACACCAGTCTCGGCATCCGTGACAATCGGCGCTAACCAGGCTCCACTTCCCGAATTCGCACAGACACCCACCGCCATCATGCCTGGCTCCCCTCCCTCACCAGCAGAATCTGATTGGAAAAATCCCGAGAAAAATGATCCCGCGCGCGCTCATCATTCTCCCACTCATAGTTATCGGCTGCCAATCACCTGTCGATCTCTCGCCGGGGCCCACGCGACCAGTACACGTTATCGAATCTAATATCCTCCGCGCATCCAACACGCTGCGCGGAAACCGCCCCTCCCTCATCCGCGTCGCCTCCCTGGATCGCGCCGCCCGCCAGCAAGCCCAGGCCATGACGCGTAGCGGTGGGGTCTTCCACTCCGCCGCAAGCGGCACTTTCTGCTCTCGGAGGCACAATCGCAACCTACTCGACCGCAAATTCCGCAAGCCCGGGATTGGCCTGGTAAGAGGCGGCGCAGATCTTTGCTGAATACGGACCACGCGTGTAGGCCTTGTCATTATGGAGCCTTTGCGCTTCCTTTTTGTCGCCATGTCCGCGCTCGTTATCAAATCGTTCCCCGATGAACTTCATAAATCGCTGAAAGAGGTCGCATTCGAAAATCGGCGTTCTGTAACCCAGGAGACCATCCGATTGATCGAAGACGCACTGTTGAGGGAGAGCGCATCCCGTACGATCAACTCAAAAAAGCCCTCTTACTGGGCTACCCGGAAACGGCTTCCGGAGCTCTCGTCTAAGCAAATGATGGATCAGAGAGACTCCACCGAAATTATCAGTGAAGAAAGAAACGCTCGATGAAAAGCGCTTATTATGATGCAAACTACCTATTCAAATTCCAATTTAATGAAAACGGATTGGATGATGTGAGGAAACATGCCTCTACCGTCGATGTGCTCGTGTGTTCCTTACATGGTCGAGCTAAAGTCGTATCAGCTGGGCATTGCAAGTTGAGGGAAGGAGACATCACAAAGGACGAATTTGCCGCTCTGATCCAGCAGCTCTCAATCGATACTTCAGGGGGTGCGATCCGCTGGATTCCGGTATCTGGAGATCTGATCGCCCGCACCGAATCAGTCTATCTAGAGGCTCCCGCCGAAACATTCCTTCGAGCGGCGGATGCCCTGCATTTGGCAGGTGCAAATGAGCACGGCTTCAATGAAATATATTCAAACGACCGCCACCTTCTCGCCGCAGCCCCGCTCTTTAGCCTAAAAGGAGTGAACGTGATCGCTAAGTAAGAAGATCGCGAATCGCTCTACCAAATACCGCCTAATGACAAAATTTCTCTCTATCGAGCAAGTATCTCGTGATCCGTGGATAAGCGGGAGGATCGCTTTAAAGGAGCAAGAAGGATACGTCTTCCTGCGCAAGCGCACCTACCCACTGGCGGTATTTCTCTGGTGTAGCGGTATTTTCTGCGGGATGTATTATTGGGTTACTCCGCATATAAACGACGAACCCATAATCATGGCGGGCTTCTATTTTTTGTGCCCGCTGCTAGTCGCTATCTTCACGCTCATTGCTTGGTGGATTGATCGTAAGCCTCCGATTTTAGTTTACGATAGTTCCAGGGAGGCGCTCATTATACCGCGGTATTCTGATCATGAAGTGCCCAGAGAGGGGACAACGATCCGGGTGATCCCTACGCGGGTTAAGGCCGAGGATACGACGTATTGCCAGATACTTACTATTTACTCCAAAAATGAGGAAATCGCGATCTTCTGCGAGCAATCGGGGGCGCTTAAAAAACCAGCCAAGAAGTTTGCGGAGCGGACCGGTATCAAGCTTGAGGTTCTAGCATTACAGAAGTAATGTCACTGGCGATTAAGATCCCACCACAAAAAAGCGCCGCCCCCTTTCGGGAGCGGCGCTTCGAATTTTTTTGGGAAGCGTTTTACTTCTTACGCTTCTCTTCTTCGCGCTCGGCGGCTTCTTTGATCACCGTCTCGGAGATGTTGCGCGGGGTCGCGGCGTAGTGATCGAACTCCATGGAGAACTGGCCACGGCCGGAGGTCATTGTGCGGAGGTCGCCGATGTAGCCGAACATTTCGCTGAGCGGTGCTTTTGCTTTTACGCGGATGCCGGTGGCACCTGGATCCTGGGCTTCGATCATTCCGCGGCGGCGGTTGAGGTCGCCGATGACGTCTCCCACGTGGTCTTCTGGAGTGAAGACATCGAGCTTCATGATGGGCTCGAGGATCTGGGGCGAGGCCTTTGGAATGGTCTGGCGGTAGGCTGCGCGGGCGGCAGTCTCGAAGGCGACTGCGGAGGAGTCCACTGCGTGGAATGCTCCGTCTACGAGCGTCACTTTCATGTCCAAACAAGGGTAGCCGGCGAGGACACCCTTGACGGTGGAAGTGCGGAAGCCTTTTTCGACGGCTGGCCAGAATTCCTTCGGGACGTTGCCTCCAACGACTTTCGATTCGAATTCAAATCCAGTGCCGGGCTCGGTGGGCTCAACGATGTAGTTGATCTTAGCGAACTGACCAGAACCACCGGACTGCTTCTTGTGCGTGTAGGTGTCTTCCGTGGTGGCGGTGACGGTCTCGCGGTAGGCGACCTGTGGTGCTCCAACGATGACTTCGACACCGTGGGTGCGCTTGAGGATGTCCACCTTGATATCGAGGTGAAGCTCGCCCATGCCTTTGATGATGGTCTCGCCGGAGTCCTGGTCGGTCTCGACCTGGAAGGATGGATCTTCTTTTACCATCTTGCCGATGGCGACGCCGAGCTTCTCGGAAGCCGTGTTGTCCTTGGCTTTGATGGCGATGGAGATCACTGGATCTGGGAAAACCATTGGCTCCAAGGTCGCAGGATTTTTCGGGTCGCAGAGGGTGTGTCCGGTCTGGACGTTTTTCAGGCCAACGAGTGCGACGATATCACCGGCGGCGGCGCTATCGAGTTCGATGCGGTCGTCCGCGTGCATTTCGACGATACGGCCGACACGCTCGGTTTTACCGGTGAAGGTGTTGAGGACGGTGTCGCCTTTTTTCAATTTACCGGAGTAGATCCGCGTGAAGGTGAGCGCACCATACTTATCGTCCATGATTTTGAAGGCGAGCGAGCGAAGCGGTGCATCGTCGGTGACGACGGCGAATTCGCCAGTCTCGTTACCTTCGAGGTCTACTTCTGGCTGAGGCTTCACTTCCGTGGGGGACGGGAGGTAATCGACCACTGCATTGAGCATTGGCTGAACGCCTTTGTTTTTGAAGGAGGATCCGCAGTAAGTGGGGAAGAACGCGAGCTCGATCGTGCCTTTGCGGATGCACTTCTTGATCGTGTCGATGTCTGGCTCCTTGCCATCGAGGTACATCTCCATCGCCTCATCGTCCTGCTCTACAGCAGTTTCGATGAGAGCGGTGCGATACTCTTCTACCTTTTCCTTCATGTCTTCGGGGACATCTTGGATTTCGTAGTTTTCCGGGAGGCCTGAATCGTCCCATACCCATGCTTTGCGGGTGAGGAGATCGACGACGCCCGTGAGGTCATCTTCGATGCCGATTGGGAGCACCATGACGAGCGCCTTGGCGGCGAGCACGTTTTCCACCTGGCCGACGACCTTGTAGAAGTCTGCACCGGTGCGGTCGAGCTTGTTCACGTAGATGATACGGGCGACTTTCGCCTCGTTCGCGTAGCGCCAGTTCGTCTCGGACTGGGGCTCTACACCGCCAGATCCACAGAAAACTCCTACGCCGCCATCGAGCACTTTAAGTGAGCGGTAGACCTCAATGGTGAAGTCCACGTGGCCGGGGGTGTCAATAATGTTGAAACGGTGACCGTCCCAAAAACACGTCGTGGCAGCGGACTGAATCGTGATTCCACGCTCCTGCTCCTGATCCATGAAGTCGGTAGTAGCGGCACCATCGTGCACCTCACCGGTTTTGTGAATTTTGCCAGTAAGCTTGAGAATGCGCTCAGTGGTGGTGGTTTTGCCCGCGTCAACGTGGGCGAAAATGCCGATATTACGATATTTGGAGAGTTCCATTTCCTTGTGTTTCCTTGGTTCTACGTGCCCAGTCCTTGGATCTGGGGGGCGGTATGCGTAATGGATTTACACCATTTCGCAAGGGAGGAATGAGGAGAGCCGATCCCACGCGGTATTTCTCGAACGTATGCAAATTGTGCAAATACGCCTGATCGCCTCGAGGAACAGTGCTGCAGGTCTCCGAGAATGAAAAAAACCGGTAGGCTTTAAAGCCTACCGGTTTTCTAGCGCGCGGATAAATGCTCCGCGGGGCGAACAAGTGAATTTATGCGGCGCTGCTGGTATCAGCTTCGCCAGAGATTGCCCGGTAGATGATCGCGCCAATCACAGCGCCAATGATCGGTGCCACCCAGAAGAGCCAGCTTTGGGCGAGGTAGCCGCCTCCGGCAAAAACGGCGGTTCCCAGGCTCCGAGCGGGGTTCACCGAAGTATTTGATACAGGAATGCTGATGAGGTGAATGAGGGTGAGACAGAAGCCGATCGGGATGGGGGCAAATCCGGCGGGGGCACGGCCATCGGTGGCGCCTAAGATGACGAAAAGAAAAAATGCGGTGAGCACGACTTCGGCGACGAGCACCGAGACCATGCTATAGCCACCTGGGGAGAGTTCCCCGAATCCATTGGATGCAAATCCTGCGGATGCGTCGAATCCAGCTTGGCCGGATGCAATAATGTAGAGCACACCTGCACCAGCGATTCCTCCAAGAGTCTGAGCGATGATATAGGGGACGAGCTCTTTGGAGGAGAAACGCCCTCCTATCGTCAATCCCACCGAGACTGCGGGATTGAGGTGACATCCTGAGATGTGCCCAATGGCATACGCCATGGTGAGAACGGTGAGGCCAAAGGCGAACGAGACTCCGACGAGGCCTATTCCGATGTGAAATGCGGTTTTATCCGCTCCGAGGTCGGCAAGGAATGCGGCGGCGAGCACGGCACTGCCACACCCTCCGAGGACGAGCCAAAAGGTGCCAATAAATTCTGCGGCGAGTTTTTTAGGAAGAGTTATCATCGATAGTTATGGGATAGAGAGCCGGAAGCGGGCTCTTTTTGAATTAGACAATCAAAGCAGAAGCGAAGTCACATTTTATTCGCATAGCTTAATCTTAGATTATTCTAATGGATCGCGGTTGAAATGCCGACACAAAAAAGCCCCGCCAACTTATTAATATGTTGGCGGGACTTATGAGTATTGCGGTTTATCCCGCAGGGAATTACTACTCTACTTGATGAAGAGCATTTCCTGGTAGGTGGGGAGCGGCCAAGCGTTGTCGGGCACGAGTGCTTCGAGAGCATCGGCGGCGGCACGCACTTCGAGCATGGCGGGAAGGACGGTGTCTTTCCATACCATTGGCTCTTCACCGGCTGCGGAGTGCGCAGCTTCGAGCTTATCCAGGGAAGATTCGAGCTCGTTTGTAAGGGAGACGACTTTTTCCAGAGTGCTGGCTCCAATTCCGGTGGCTGCTTTAGCCGCAGCAAGCTGGGTCGCGTAAGCGGCTGCTGCAGGGAAGATCATCGTGCGGCCCATTTCAGTGACGAGATTCGCTTCGACATTGATGAACGCGCAGTATTGCTCGGAATACACTTCCTGGCGACTGCGAAGCTCGGTCTCAGAGAGCACGTCCATGCGCTCGAAAAGATCGACAACCTCAGGGCTAGTGATTGCAGGAAGCGCATCGGCGGTAGTCTTGAGATTCGGGAGGCCACGCTCGGCGGCTTCGGCGTGCCATTCTTCGGAGTAGCCGTCGCCATTGAAGATCACACGACCGTGGGTATCGAGGATATCCTTGAGAGTGGTCTGGATGGCAGCGTTGAGATCGGCGGCGCCTTCGAGCTTATTGGCGATGAAATCGAGGGAGTCTGCCAGGATCGTATTGAGCGCGACGAGCGGACCGGAGATCGATTGATTGGAGCCCACTGCGCGGAATTCGAAGCGGTTTCCTGTGAAGGCAAACGGGCTGGTGCGGTTGCGATCGCCAGCGTCTTTGGGAAGCTCGGGAAGGCTATCGACGCCGATATTCAGCACGCCTCGGGACTTAGAGGTGGTGGCTCCACCGCCCTTGATCTGCTCCATGACGTCATTGAGCTGATCGCCAAGGAAGATAGAGATAATGGCCGGCGGGGCTTCATTTGCTCCGAGTCGGTGGTCGTTGCCAGCAGAGGCGACGACGCTGCGAAGAAGTGGCGCATACTTATCAACCGCGCGGATAACGGCTCCGCAGAAGACGAGAAACTGTGCGTTCTCGTGCGGGGTTTCGCCGGGATCCATGAGGTTTTTCTGGGTGCGATTACCCAGGGACCAGTTGACGTGCTTACCGGAACCATTGAGGCCAGCGAAAGGCTTCTCATTAAGGATACAAAGGAGACCATGCTGATCGGCAACACGCTTAAGCACCGTCATCATGAGCTGCTGGTGATCGGCAGCGACATTGGCGGATTCATAAGTGGGAGCGATTTCAAACTGCCCAGGAGCCACCTCATTGTGACGCGTCTTAGTGGGAATACCGAGCTTAAAGAGCTCACGATCCACATCATACATGAAGGACATCACACGCTCCGGGATGACGCCGAAGTAGTGATCATCGAACTCCTGACCCTTCGGCGGCGCGGCACCAAACAGCGTGCGGCAGCCAGCTACCAGATCCGGGCGGGCATTGGCAAAGCCCTTATCCACCAGGAAGTATTCCTGCTCAGGACCAGCGGAAGAAGAGATGTGTGCAATTTCGTCGTGGCCGAAAAGTGAGAGAATACGATGCGCCTGCTTATTCACAGCAGCCATCGACTTGAGGAGAGGCGTTTTCTTGTCCAGAGACTCACCGGTCCAGGAAACGAATGAAGTCGGGATGCAGAGTGTAATGCCATTCGCATTCTCTGTGAGGTAAGCTGGCGAAGTCGGATCCCAAGCGGTATATCCACGAGCTTCGTGAGTGCCGCGAATTCCTCCATTAGGAAACGAAGAGGCATCAGGCTCTCCCTGAATCAGCGTAGCTCCAGTGAATTTCGAAATCGCGGAAGCTCCATCGCCACTCGCATCGTAAAAAGAATCATGCTTCTCTGCCGAGAAACCAGTGAGCGGGTAAAACACGTGAGTGAAGTGCGTCGCGCCCTTCGAATCCGCCCACTCGCGCATCTTCTCGGCCACCTCATCAGCCACCGAACCGTCGAGCTTCTTACCATTCTCAATCGTATCGATCACGCTCGCAAAAGCCTCCTTACTGAGCATTTTCTCCATCGTGGCAATAGAGAAAGTATTGCAGCCGAATACCGTCGCCGGGGATTCATCAGAGAAATTCACCGACGCCAAAGTCGCCGGGCGCGAAGAGATCGAGGACACAGCCTGTGATCGTGTGGAGGGAGCATTCATTTTACGATATTGGATGGGGGGTGTTTAGTTAAAAAAATTGAGAATAAAAAGCGGCCACAATCCGTGCCGCAAGGACACTTGAAGCAACCATCGTGCCAGCCCACGGTCAATAGCCCACTCTTATCTCCGCAGCAGATTCCTTTTTCCGATGAACCGCCCCATCCCCGTCTCCCCCCGCCATATTCTCCTCCTCGACGAAGCCTTTCATCACCTTCTCGACCACCCACCCGCACACGATCACGTCATCCGCACCCTCCTCACCAAAAAAGTAAACGACCAACCCATGGTTCAGGGTCAACTCGTTATCGCTGGAGAGGACACCCTCGCCGCCTACCCTCTTGCCCAAGAATACCCCATCCACTTCCGCAAGACCTACTACCCCATCTGCTTCTTCCAGCACCCCGACGTCGAATTCGCCCGCCACACCCGTGCCAGCGAAATTCTCACCGACGTTCCCCCACCCATCGGAGCCACCCGCACCACCTTCCGCAGCTGCTACTTTCCCGGTCGCCCCCTCAATACGCTCACCCCCTTCGGGAAACAGCCCGACACCGCCAATATCGCCCAAGCCACCAATCAAGCCACCCTCCCCCTCCCCGCCGCCATCGGCCTCTGGCACATCCTCTCCCTCCTTCACC
>CALAIY010000017.1 GCA_937922595.1 uncultured Verrucomicrobiales bacterium
AGTATTAGCAAGGTGCTCTACCGCAAGGCGAAGACGGCGAGGCCCCGTCGGGCCGACCATGATCCAATTACCGCCGCGAGGGAAAGCCGCATCGGAGAGAGTCTCGGAAAACTGCTCGTAATCGTGCTTATAATCGTCCCAACCAATGCGCTGCTTCGGAAGGCCGGTGGTGCCGCCGGTCTCAAAAATATTGAAAGGCCGATTGCCAAACCCTTTAGGAACGAAACGCTCATTCGGTTCATCACGGAGAACGGCGTCTTCAAAGTGATCAAAGCGGGCGATATCCGCCATCGATTTCACCTCTTCACGAGGATCCCAACCAGCAGTCTTTTTCCAATCAAGCCAGTAAGGTGAACCGGTTTCTTCAGAGAAGTGCCACTTGAGAATTCCTTGAAGGTGGGCGTCGAGCGCAGCGGCGGCTTTTTCAGTGTCGGGCATGAGCGTAATTTGAGAACGATATCCAGGATTCAACGGATGCTCGAGCTATCCAAGTTTAGGAAAAAAGCGCTCTACGTGAGCAGGTTCGGGAGGACGGGTCATCAGTGACACGATGATCATTGCAGCAGCGCTTACGGCAAAACAGATCGCCACCGGCATGACTCCGCCAATCGTGTATTCGCCACCAAACCCACTGGCAGCAAAGAAGGTAAACCAAGTAATGGCAGCCCCAATGACGCTCGCATAAGCGCCCGCCTTCGTGGCGCGCTTCCAATAAAGCGCAGCAAAAACGAGTGGCGTAAGAGACGCAAATCCAGAGAAACTCCAAATCGCGAGATCAAAAACATTCTTCTTAAATAAGACCAGCGAGAGAATATAAGTGAGCACCACAACGGCGACGACAAATCCCCGCGCGATAAGGATGATCTGCTTATCAGTGAAGCGCCCTTTCCTCTCACCTTGGAGGACAATATCATTGGTAAACATCGTGCCGAGGCAGAGGAACTGAGAATCGAGCGAAGACATAATCGCCGCAAGAATCCCCGCCGTGACAAGGCCGATGACAATTGGATCCTTCACGAGAATCCCCACCGTCTTGGCCAGCACCGCTCCACTCACAGTATCAGCGGGAAGCCTCCCAGTAGCCCAAAGACCGACAAGCACGCAGGGGACCCAAACGATCATGATACAGATGGGATGGGCAATGACGGTAAGCCGAAAGCTCTTCGCGCTCCGGGCAGTGAGCCAATGCTGAAAAAGATGAGGAAACATCCCCACCGAGAGTGGGATAAACATGTAGGTGAGAAACGTAATCTGAGGGACACCCGTTTCTCCTCCTTCGGAAACGGTTCGCACCAAGTGCGTGGCGCTGGCTTGTTCGATCGCAGCGGAAAGACCGCCAAGTTCTTGGCTAATCAGATAAAAAGCCAGAAGCCCCATGCTCATGAAGACGAGCGTCTGGAAGGTGTTTGCCCATGCCGCTGCGCGCGAGCCGCCAGCAAAAATGTAACAGAGAACAACCGCACAGATGACGATGCCAGTAAGCCATGCCGGAACCGCACCATTACTTGAGGCAAAAAATTCCGGGAACATTCCGGGGTTTGGCCCCTTAGGCCCCGTGATTCCGATGAGAGTCTTAGCCGCTCCAATGACTCCAATAAGGAGATAGGGAATCACTAGGATGACAAGAATTGGGAACAGCAGATATCCGAAACGCTGCGATTGGAAGCGATCACGGAAAAACTGAATCTGGGTGACGTACCCATATTTCTTTCCCAAAGACCAAAGCTTAATTCCGATGAGGAAAAAACAAGAGGCGTGAATGAGTCCAGAAGAAGAGGCCATGAGACCATACGTCCCCACCCCGATGCCAAAGGCTTTGCCAGTGGATCCCACCAGCGCGAATGCGGTCATCGTCGTCCCGAAGACGGACATGAGCAGCATGAACGGCCCGATACTGCGGCTCGCCACGAAATAATCGCCGCTGGTGCCTCGGAATAGTTTCGCACTACTGAGCGCGAGCCCCAGGAGGATACAGAGATAAATACTGACCACGACGAGAGGCGTGGTGGAGGCAGCTGCCAAGATTGGTGGGAATGTCATCGTAGGAAGCTAGCTTTCGGAGTCCTCATTTTCTGCCCACTCAACAAGCTCTGTCGGCCAGGCAAATTTAATCGCCAAGGTGGCCAGAATTGCACAGCAAATTGAAAAACAAACGTGGTAAAAGAGCCCGATCGGCATAAATCCAAAAACGAGATCAGGACTGTCCCAATTCCAAAAATCCTGGTGCAGGACTGCCATGACAATGGCGATGAGGGCGATTACTTTACGCATGATGCTATTCAGGCTTTTTGCCGAAGGCGTAAAGGTGGGTCTGAGTGCCTACATAGATGACGCCATTGGCGACAATCGGATTCGAGTAAATCGCAGCGGGAAATTCAAGAACTTCAGCTTTCCCGAGAGTTTTCCCGGTCGGGATAATCGTCAGCTCTCCCTCTTCATTCCCAAGATAAACTTTACCATCGGCGACAAATGGAGACGCCCAGATGTGCCCTTTGGTATCATACTGCCAAAGTTCCTTACCGGTGTCGGCTTCAAGGGCGAAGAGTCGACCGGTGTAATCCGAGATATATACGATGTCCTCGTGAATTGCAGGAGTCGAGACCGTGCGCTCGATCCCTTTGAAGGTCCATACCGCTTTACCGCTCAGATCGCCGGTTTTCGTGGGATCAAGGCAACTGATCATCCCCACTCCTTCGCCGTGTTCGGGATCCTGGCCGATGGCGACGAAGACCTTGCCATTGTAGATAACCGGGGTGGAAATAATTTCAGAGGGCCCGTCATATTCCGCATACGTGAGCCTCTCTTCGTCTTTCTTACGGTATTCAGCTGGATTGCCGTCATAGCGCCAAGCTTCTTTGATAATATCATAGCCCTCTTCATCTTTCTCAAACTCCGGAAGGAGGCCGTAGGCCCAACCGTTTCCAGCGCCGAAGAAGATCTGCGTTTTGTCGCCGACCTTTCCCGAAGCGGGCGAAGACCAGGAGCAATGGAGAATCTTCGTGCCATCCCAATTTTTCTGGTCGCCAAGGGCTTTCTGCTCACCAAGGAGCTTACCACTCTTCGCATCGAGACAGATGAGACTCGGAGCTTGAGGCGATGGGATATTGAGGTGAGACCAATCAACCCCGTTTGAGGTGGTGATATATAGCTTCCCATCTTCGTAAAGCGGGTAAGAACTAGTGACGTTGTGCGGGAAAACGCCGAGCTCCCCACGCATATCATAGACCCAGAGGATATCGGCGTCTTGATCACCCGGCTTGTAGAATTCCTCCCGCTTCACGGATGAGGGATCTTTTACGAATTTTTCAATTTCGCCGGCCATGTAGACGTCCTCGTCTTGCATCCCTTGGTTGCCGTTTTTCATCCCCTCGACGTCCATTGCGACGACTTCACAGCGGTTAGTAATCACATATCCGACATTCCCGACGATCGTGGGCGTCGAGCAGACTCCGAGAAATTCCCAATCGGAAACCTTACCCGCCCCCAGCTTCGGGACCACGAGCTGCCATTGGTATTCGCCAGTCTTTTCATCGAAGCACATCACGATGCCACGATCTCCTTCATGAGCGGAATTACGGGGAACTTCGTTGTTAGTCCCAACAAATACCCGCCCGCCGGCGACGGTAGGAGTGCCGTAAGTCTGCGATCCAAGCTTGGCTGTCCAGAGGACGTTTTTAGTGGTCGAAAGATCGACCTCCTCGGTGCCTTTTTTTAAATCACCGGGGGCGATTTTGGTGACAAGTCCGGTCTCAGCCGAGACCATGTTCCGATCATTACTGCCGCCCCAAGTGGGCCAATCAGCGGAGTAGGCAACGGCAGGAATGAGGGCTACCGAGAGTAGAATTGCGGGTTTCATGTTACTTATTTGAAGTGATGGAAACGTTATCGATGAAGACTTTCATCTGGTTTTGAAGAGCGAATCCGAAGAGGCCTGGAGCGCCTTTTTCGTGCACATAGGGAAGTTCGAGCGAAAAGGTCCATTCAGCAGGCTCCTCCGTGTCGCGCAGCCAGACTTTGGCGTGTACAGTACCGGAACCATCCGCGTTACGCTCGACACTGCTCTTCATTGTGTACCATGCGTTTGCCTTGATCTGAAACGGGACGGAGCGCTTGAGACGCTCGTGATTGGAGCTGATTTCGATTTGGTTGTAATTCCCTTTGAGGACGATGGCGTAGCGCTGATTCACAAGACCGACGTCCATTTTGGAGCGACGGTTTCCTTCGGACATGACGTCTGCCTGGAGCGTGTAATTCGCGAGGTCTGGATCACCAATGAATGCCGTGGCTCGCTGGAAGAGGACGCGATCGAGAGTTTTCGCGAAAAGCTTGGTATCGTGCTGCTCACGAATATCGAATTTGAAGCGAGCACCAATCCAGGAAAGCGGCGGGAAAGAAAACTTCGCACCATCGGAAGCATCCGCAGTAAGCGCATAGCTTTCAAAATCTTCGGTGTAGGGAAGCGATGGAAGCACCCGGCCGCGGACGATTCCTTTGAGACCTTCGCCTTTCGCCATGAAGGCTCCGGCGGAAGTCTTCGCTTTATCAGAGACGATGAGTTTTCCGCCTTCGAAAGTGGCGTCCATCTTGGCCTTCACTTTTGCTGTGGGCGGAATAAACGAAGCCCATTCAAGCTCAGCGGGATTCGCTTCGCCTACGACGAAGCCATTAACATCAACTTTACGGACGCGAAATTCTTGCGACACGCCCTGGCGAAGAAGGACATCATTCGGGACGATTTGAAGTGCTGCCGCTTTGCCAGGCTTCGGGATCTCTACTGAAGAAACTGCCGATGCGGTGATGGCGGTTTGCCCGAGCTTGAAAGCATAGAGCATCTTCGTGGTGTGGACGTAAAGGTGCCCATTATAGAGCGCAGGTGCACCGAGGCAGGAGCCCTCGAGCTCGAGCTTGGCAAGGGTATCGATACCTTCGTCGGATGGTCGGATCACGTGAAGCGCGCCGTCATTCATCGGGACGTAAAGAAGGCCATCCGCATAAATTGGAGATGAGTGGAGATTGCTATTGGATAGCTTTTCCTCCCAGATAATCTCACCGGTATCCGCATTGACGCAGGCGAGGGTACCCGTCTTCGTGAGCTGATAGAGGCGGTCACCGACAAGAACTGGCGAACTCGAGAACATCACGAGGCCGTTTCTCCAGACTTCAGATTCTTTGCCCAACACCTGTTGTTCCGCCCCAGGCGTGAACTTCGGAATCCTCACCGCGACCATCCGTCCCTCTTCGGATGAATCTAGATTCTCTTTACCATGAATCGCAATGACAGTGTCTTTATAAATCACCGGGCTGCTATTCACACCACCGAAGGACATGGGGAAACGGAAGAGCGGCTCCCCATTGCGACCATTGACTGCCACAAGCTGTCCACAGCCGGTGCCAACATAAAAAACGCGCATCCCATCGCGCGTCTCAAAGATGGGCGTGGAGAACGAACTGTCCTTCGGCCCAATCCCCGGCGTAGACGCCCAGACGAGTTCACCAGTTTTCTTATCAAAGCCAAAAAAGCGATCACGTGCAGGCCCCTGCTTGCCCCAATAGGCCGTAATCCCCCGGACGATGACAAGATCGCCTTCGATGAGAGCAGAGCCCGCACGACCATTTGGGAAGGTAAGGCGCCCGAATCGCTCCATCATCGAGATCTCCCATTCGAGCACGCCATCAAAGGTGTAGCAGCGAAAAACCCCATGAGTGGTCATGAGGTAAACCTTTTTGGTCTCAGGATCGATCGTGGGAGCCCCAATAGCGTAGCGACCGTAGACTGTGTCCGAAATGAAATCGTGAATCTTGTGCTGCCAGACAACGTCGCCAGTCACGGCGTCGTGCGCGGTAAGATACTCGACAAGCTCTTCCCCCTTACCTTTGTAGCTGAAGGAAAAAAGCCTTCCATCCAAAATTACCGGGGTTCCTCTCCCCTGCTGCTTGTATGTCCATGAAGGTTTTTCCGGGAAGGAATAATCGACAAATCTTTCAGGAGAAACACCATTCTGGCTAGGACCACGCCACGACGACCACGCAGGCAGATCAGCGGCAGAAGCTGTGAGAGCAGTAGCAAAAAGAGAGCAGAGCAGCAAAGAGACGCGCATCAGCAAAAAAGGGTTGGGGCAAAGGGTTGAATGATCGGAAACAGCAAGATGCTGAATTGAGAACGGAGCAGATTACTCCGTTCCTTCAAGCTCAGAAGAAATTCACGAATTATGGCTTGAGCCACACAACCGGAGTCTTCCGCCTGGGAAACATCTCAGTACAGAGCGGACACGTCAGCCCATGGCACGCGCGCGCCTGGCAATACTCCCGACCGTAGAAAATAATCTGCAAGTGAAGAGCATTCCACCGCTCTCGCGGAAACAGCTTTTTGAGATCGCGCTCGGTCTGCACCACGTTCTTTCCCGTAGTGAGCTTCCAGCGCTGAGCAAGGCGGTGAATGTGCGTATCGACCGGAAATGCAGGCACGCCAAAAGCCTGCGACATCACGACGGAAGCCGTCTTATGGCCGACCCCCGGTAATTCTTCGAGAGCCTCAAAAGAAGCCGGCACCTCTCCCCCATGCTTTTCCATGATAATTTGCGACAGCCCCGCAATCGCATTCGCCTTTCGTGGAGCAAGCCCGCATGGACGAACGATTTCATTAATTGCTTCCGCTGATATTTCAGCCATTCCCTCCGCAGAATCCGCGAGCGCGAAAAGCGCCGGAGTAATCTTATTTACGCGCTCATCCGTACACTGAGCAGACAACAAAACCGCAACCAGCAGCGTAAACGGATTCGTGTGATCGAGAGGAATCGGCGTCTCCGGGTAAAGCTCCTCAAGCCGCGCTAAAAGATGCGCAGCGCGTTCTGCGCGGGTCATTCGAAATGCTAAGGGAGACTAGCTGCTAGCGCGTCTTCCCTTTTTATTCTTGATCGAATAATACATCTCGCGGCAATGCTTGGCGTGCTTGCGCCCCGATAGGAGATGAAGACTCTTATCGTAATCGCCCCATTTCACGACCTTGATCGGCACATGGCGAACGCCCCAATCGTTCATTTTTCCAAAAGAGGGCTTGTAGAGATCAATCGTTTCGGTGCCAACGAGAGCGCTTCCATAATCATCGACTTCGTAGAGATACGGCTGGCCTTCGATCTTAAAGACAGTGCCAAGCGGGTAAACCGACCAATCAGCCGCTGCGCTGCGCACTTTTCCGTATTTCAATTGAGTTCCGGCAGCACTCTTCTTTCCGTAAGGAAGACTATCTTTTTCAAGGTGCGTGTAGGCCGTGGTGCGCACGATCTCTCTCGAGCCCCGCTTCAGCTTTGCCGGCTTTGTGCCTTGGACAGACTTCCCAGGCTTCGACGAAGATTTGGCAAGAGACGAACCTGTAGAGCTGCAACTCGCGGCCGTGAGACACGCAAGAATTGAAATCAGAGGGAGAGAAAGCCTTGGGGACATACCGAAAATAGGAGAAATTACCTGGTTAAGAAACGGATTAACGAAGCAGGAGGACGCACAAGTCTTAAACATTCCATGCTCAGAACACTATTAAAACGAAAATAGTTAAGTTTTCCAAGAAGAATCAGTAAAATCACCTGCAGAATCGGCGGCACAATAATCGGAATTACCCGCACACACAAACGCAAATCAAGGGGCCTCCAACGGGGAATTCAGCAAAAAACACGCTGCCTCCGTCGCATTTCTCACCAGCAAATACCGTCCAGCCACCGTGGGGACATTCCATGATTTTCCGCTCAAAGCCCGTATTTGGACGAAATCCGACTCATCTTCCGAATTGCACTCAGCAACGACCACGCGTCCATCCTCCGCCTGAATCAGAAGTCTTCCACCAGGGAGCAAAAGATTTTGCCCATACCCGAGCTTCTCTCCACGCCAACTTCGAGCCCCGTCCTCGAGAGAAATACAGGAGAGACGCCCCTGGTGAAGACCGTAGGCGTGGTCGCCATAAACGACCGCGCTGCTAAATTTCGTTTTCAGCCGATTCGTCTCCCATAGCGGAACGACAGATTTCGATGTGACGCCAAGAAGAAACGTGCCCACCCCATCATACCCCGCAGTGACGAGTATCCTCCCCTCCCCAGCCGGGACCGCCTGCCCCACCTTGGGAAACGGCCCTGGCCAGTCGAAAGTCCAGCGCACCTCGCCATCATCGACCGTATGAGCCGTCACTGAATGCGCATTCACCGAGACAATCAGCGGCTCCCCCTCGATCATGATGATCGATGGCGAACTATAGCTCGCCTCATCAGTGCCCGCCATCCAAGCAGGCTCGCCACCAGATTTCGGATAGGCGACCAAAGTAGCCCCCTCCACTCCACCAGTCACGATCACAAAATCCTCCGTGATTAGCGGAGTATTACTCTTCCCCCACTCCAAATTTTCCTTCGCCTCTGAATCTGCCAGCACATCCCGCTTCCACACTTCCTTCCCAGAAACGAGATCCAGGCAAAGTAGCATTCCCGTAGCCCCTTGCGCATACACAACATCACCAGAAACGACCGGCGTAGCACGAGGCCCATCGCCCCCAAAATGCTCTGAAAACCGCGCCTCCACCGCATATTTCCATAATGCCTCCCCATCCCCGAGCCTGTAGCAAGACACCAATTCATCCTCGCCGCGTTGCTCCTGAGTAATCGCATAGCCACCGGAAACCGCGAAGGCAGACCAGCCGAGTCCCACCTCTCGATGCCAGAGTTTTCCCGGTGGTCGAGCATCCCAATCAAAAGCCGCCGAAGTCTCCACCTTTCCATCGCGCGCCTTCCCCAAAAAATTCGAATCGCGCGCCCCCAGGGGAGCCTCGAGACGCGCATTCATCGTCTTCGGCAAGACCTCCAGCGCCCCAATCCCACTGCCCTCAGGCTCAGCCCAACGCCAAACAAGTCGCGGTATCGAACTTCCATCTACCGAGCCATCCACTCGTAATAATCCACCACCAAGTAAGAGGCATCCCACCACCCCCAAGGCCAATCCCATCCACCGACGCCTTCGCCCCGCATCATCCGCCCCATAAGTCGTCCATATCGCCAACATCAAAAACACTCCCACCACCGGCGCAAGCACCAGCAAAAGCGGCCTGAAGACCGACTCCGAAAAGTACAGAGCCAGACACCCACCCCCAAAAAGAGCGAGAGCCCAAAAATACAAACGGCGGCTAAATACTCCGAACATCGCTGAACCTAAGCGCACCACTATTTTTCAGCATCATAAATCGCAGCAATTCCGAATGAAAGCTGCTCGCCCCGCGCCACGCGAAAACCGTTTTCCGTGAGGAGCCCCACCATTTCCTGACCCGAAGGAAACTTCTCAATCGAGCCAGAAAGATAATCATAAGCTCCCCGTTTCCCCGTAATCACCCCCCCAATTGCGGGCATGATTTTGTGCAGATAAAACCGGTAAGCCGCACGCAATGGAGCAAACCGTGGAAGCGAAAAATCGAGCACATACAATTTCCCGCCTGGAGCAAGCACCCGCGCCATCTCCGCCGCAGCATCGGGATAGGACGCCATATTTCGAAGACCGAAACCGACAGTCACCGCATCGAAAGCGCCATCAGCAAAAGGCAGGTTCATCCCATCCGCCACAATGAGATCTGGCAGCCCACGCTTGCGCGCATGCGCCATCATCGGCTGGCAAAAATCGCCACCCACCACATGAGCATCTGGGCATTTTTCACGAATTGTCTCCGCAAGGTCCCCTGATCCAGTCGCGATATCCAGCACCCTCTTGGGATCTCGCGATGCCACCATCTTCGCCACTTTATTG
Source organism: uncultured Verrucomicrobiales bacterium (assembly GCA_937922595.1). GTDB lineage: Bacteria > Verrucomicrobiota > Verrucomicrobiia > Verrucomicrobiales > DEV007 > CALAIY01. Next base: position 9,766 of record CALAIY010000017.1, read on the forward strand.
CGCCACAAAACGTCAATTCCAAGGCTCAGCACATGATTTGTCAGCACATAGCGACCTGCGATGTCGCGGAAGGCGTTTCGGACGAAGACCGGATCTTGCATAGGCTAGTGATACGAGGCCGCAGGATAATATGATACCAAAAAGCGGAGCCCCGATCCTAGCTTCCAAGCCCGCCCATACAACTTGATATTCCACTCCCCACCCCCGCCACATCGCAAAAAAAAATTGGTGCTCACGAGAAGACTCGAACTTCCACGGGTTACCCCACACGAACCTGAATCGTGCGCGTCTACCAATTCCGCCACGTGAGCATGTTCCCAAAACAGGGATTGACACTAGCCCCCTGCCCAATAGCGATCAACTGGATTTTTGGAAGTAAACGGTTTCGATCCATCACACTCTCACTGCGCCAGAATCGATCCAGTTCCCCAGAGTATCCGACAGAGGTGAGTAAGCAATAAAACCCCTTAAAGAGGTCGCCCCCGCTGAGATCAACCTTCACATCACAGAGCTGACTGGCTCGGCTATTCTATTCGCGTTCACAGCCATCCGGGAGACTTCAAAATGATTGAGGTAGGGACACCCGTTACCGGGCGCCCCCCTCGCAGATCCCTGCGTGCGGTTTTCCCGCACAGGGCTCCTCAGAGAGACGCGCACTCGACTCGGTGCCTGACCCAATGAGCCAGAACTTTGTCGCTAATGCAAGCAGGGTACGTGACACCGGTGACAGGAGCAATCTTCTCCCACGGTGAGTGCTTTGCTCGCTTTGCCTCTCTGCCCACCCCTTCGCCATGTGATCGGCCCTACCGTCTCTGACTACTATGGGTGAGTCTGACTCCTTCCCGCTCCCGCTTGCAACTACCTTCAGTCGAATACAAGCGACCCGCCCATGAGGCGGGGACGGCAGCAAGGCCTCCCGAGTTCGAGGTGCTCCCGTTCTGCCATGAGGCACCGGGAGTTCATCATTTACGCTTCTTTGTGACCGTGCCACGATCTTACTCGACCCCGGTGGAACCCGTGCGCGCTCGCCATGACGCACGCACTGATATTGCCTTCCCTGTGTACGCTTCATCGATGCTGTTCCGCCATCCTTCGACCACGAAGCTCTCCGGCTGTTCGTTGGTAACGCGGTGGCTCCCGCGATTTTCAATGGCTTAGCTAACATAAATGCAACACTCGGTAGTTATTACTGGCTAGATTTTATAACATTCGGACTTTCACCGAATAAGAAGCGCCTCGCTTTGCTCGGCGCACAACGTCTAGGATCAGCCACCTAGCGCAGTGAGGCACGAACGGAGAAACGTTGGTCTGCATCCGTTTGTTCGGTGTGCCGGGCTAAGGGACACGAATCACCTGACCAGGTTTGACCTTAAGGAGCGCATCCCCAATCTGAGGCACGAATGGAATGAGATCTTCTAGACGGTTACTTGCCGATCTAATGGCAATTACACCGAAGGATCTGCCTGAAATTTTCTGCTGATACTCAAGATTTCCGTCAATCGTGATGAACACGTTGATATCCCGAGCGCCTAATTTCTTAAGGAGTTCAGTATCTTTAGTCCCGGCAAGACCGATTTGTGGAACAGTCCAGCATTCGGTATCATCCAAATAGTTGCCTAACCTCTTCGGAAGGCACTCGTCAAGAATCGCCTTCAAGTCTAAGCGGCAACTTGTTCGGCTGCCCGCAGCACCGCTCGCACCTGATCAAATGAAACCGTTGGAAAATCATCCAAGAAATCCGTTACTGAATCTCCGGCAACGAGATAGTCGAAAAGGTTCCGGACAGGAACGCGCGTGCCTTCAAAAACAGGCGCCCCGCCAAGGACTTCAGGATCTTTAGTGATATCGTTCACACCCACACTGTGCCACCTCGCAGGTGGATTTCAACTCGATGAGCGTCGTTGATTTTTCACCGACGTAAAGGATCAGCAAACCGGCGAGGTTTGCGTTGCTGAGCGCAGCGAAAAATGGGCTTCATCGACGGTTTGCTGTATCCACTTGATATGTGTGGCGCTGCCTTTCTCTGGCGTGCAGGGCTGCCGAGACCGCCCTGCTCTTTCGAACCTGCCCCGAAGGATTTCTGCTGCTAGCTCTCTTATCATCTTGCTTGATCCTAAGGCATTCTTGCTGGGTTTCCAGAGAGGATTCGCTCACCTTTCCGCCCCCGGATTCCACTTAGCCTCTCCCCCGCTCCACTTACGAATCAAATGACGAA
>CALAIY010000018.1 GCA_937922595.1 uncultured Verrucomicrobiales bacterium
TAAACCCAGAATACGATAAGATGCGCCCCGCATACAAAAAGTGGCTTGCCGAAAATCCGGCACCTCCAAAGAAGAAGAGGAGCGTGAAGAAGAAGTAGCGCGAGTCTTCCGAGGGGGGGGGGAGAGGGAGGGCGGATGGTAAAGGTGGGTCTTCTCGTGTTGTGGTCGAGTGATCATCGGAAAGGGGGGCGCTACTCAAAGTAGCGATGCGGAATGGAGCGCTTTATGGTTGTCGGCTTATGTTTTCCTAAGTGAGCATGGGTTTCATTGCTAGTGCACCATCTCTTCTGTAAAAGCGCCCGAGGCTGCTCAGTCCTCTCCCAAGAGGTTGCGGTGCCCGGCACGGGGACGTCTTTTGAGGTGTCAAAGCCAACCAGAAAACACCCGTGACCGAACACCACTGCACCCAAGATAACCCCGCCTCCGACGCCATCAACCTCGTCCTTGATAGCGGTCTCGAAGGCCTCCCTGAAGCCTTCGGCCTCCACCTCACCGCCGATGGAAACTTGGGCAGCCGTAGGAGCCAACCTCCCTGGAATCTATTTCTTCGACCTCGCCCGCACTGCAGATTGAGGTTAAGCACCACCCATGAACGACGAAATCGCAGTCACCCTTGAGGTCGCCTCCATCCTGGAAGCCGCAGGCATCGGCTACATGCTCACAGGATCTGTCGCGCTCAATACCTACGCAACCCCGCGGATGACTCGCGATATCGATTTTGTCGGCGAAATCTTCCTCAAAGACGCCCTCCGCATCGCCGAACTTTTCCCCCCCGACCGTTACTACGTTGCCGTCGAGGCCGCGAAAGAAGCCGTTCTTCATCAGTCGTCATTCAATCTCATCCACCTCTCCACGTTTATCAAAATCGATATCATGGTGCGCAAGCGGGAAGACTACCGCCTCACCGAATTCGCCCGCCGGCAACAGACCATCCTCGACGACCAGCCCGTTTGGGTCGTAAGCAAAGAGGATCTCATCCTTTCCAAGCTTCACTGGGCCAGGGACAACAGCTCCACTCGCCAACTCAACGACGTTCGGAATCTCCTCGCCACCGGCTACGATCAAGACTACGTACAACAATGGGTCCAGAAATTGAATCTGACCGCTATGCTGACACAGGCTTTAGCATCGCAGACACCTCCCCCGAGGTGAACGCCCTCATGTTCCAAAAACTCATGTCCCTCACCGGCGAAGAGCGCATGAAAATGGGGTTCTCCATGCGAGCCGCCGCCCAGCAACTCATCCTGAGTTCCTTCCCGCCCGACCTCTCGGAATACGAGAGAAAACGCCAGCTCTACGAACGCATGTACGGCGAACCCGCCCCGGAAGGAGCTCTGGCAGCGATTCGTGAAAATATCTGAATCTCGGTTCCAGCGGGTCGCGTGAGGGACGAATGCTCCGGCGAAAAACACGCGCAAAGCCCGCTAGATGGGACGCGAGGCTAGAGAGAGCCAGGATGATTGATTCTCTCAAGCGCTCTGATATTGCTTAATAGAGTTCGGAAAGGCTCTCCCGATATGATGGTCTCGGCAGCATTTACGTATTCCTTGAGACGGTTGTCGGTGATGACAAAAGAATCGATGTTGCTTGAATTATCGGTCTGCCAATCAAACCGAGCGAGGTGATAGTTCGGGTTTGTCGCGCAGATTTCTTGGACTGCCGCAATCTGTGACGCAACCGACTCGTTTCTGGCCTGGCCACGCTTGAAGTCAAAAATTTGTCTCGTATTGAGCAAGTCGAGTGTTTTTTGGTAATCTCTGGCGGGGAAATCGTTTCCGGTGCCGAGAGAGATGATAAGAACCTGCTCGTCTGAGGTCTTGCCTCGTGCCCATCCTCTAGCGAGCGCCTCATTGGCGACGAGTTCGACGGTGCAGTTGTGGTATCCTTGGCCTCCATCGTTGAAGACGGCGCCCTTGTGGAGCTCCCGTGATCCGTCGGGGTGCGTGTAGATCCATTGGACGTTCGGGGCTTCGACCTCGCCAAAGATGAGGGGGGCAGAGAGCGCGGAGGCGGTGATTGCATCAATGAGCGGATAGTCGCCGTTCAGTCTTGGTTTTGAATCGTCGAGTGCCCGTGTGCGGAAATAATGGGTTCGTTGCGAGCGGAGTTCGAAAGCAGGGATAATTACCAACGGGCCGCGATAGAGGTCTGCGAGGGTCGTTTCGGCAGCGCCTACTTCATCGAGCACGCCCGTGATAATCTTTCGGATCGCATCCCCTTTCACGAATCCGCGGGATAGCGGGCGCCGCCAGCATCGCCGAAAATTGATCGGCCTGAAGAACTCGGCACCCTCTCCAACATAGAAGTCCTTCAGGCGCGCCGCAGGAACGCCTGCGGCGACGGTTCCTGAAATGATCGCTCCGGTGCTCGTTCCTGAAGCTATCGAAAGGAAATCGCCTATCGTACTTTGCGACGCACCGTTGCGTTCCTGAAACGCCTCTTCGATCTTGGCGAGCAAGATCGCCGGATCCCTCCCCCATCGACCTGAAGAATGACGTACGTCTTCTTATGGGGCGAGAGTTGAGGTAAAGCCGGAGGCAAGGTACAGAACGTGCCTGTTTTCGCTTCGGAGAAAACGTGTGGCCGCTCCGCGTCGGAATTGGCTAATTTTGTAGAGCATCCAGACATCAAGAGGATGAGTAGAAGGAGAGATCCGATGTGTTTCATCTAGTTCGCGGCCTTTGCTCGACGCCGGCCTAAGGCAAACACACACAGGGGTATCATTGTGAGGAGGAGAGCTGAAGGCTCGGGTACGGCGGAGCCAGTCCTAAATATTATCGATTCCGTTTCGGATCCAGTGAACCATGAGGTCGAGGAAGTGACGCCGTCGATTATTGTTTCATCAGCGAAGCTCGTATCGGGAATGAAGACCGTAACCGATTCGCCGGGATCTGCGTCGATCCACCGTTCGTCGATAAAAACGTCTCCGGTGTTTTCGAATACTATACTCGTGCCATCTCCAATGTGGGTAACAGGGTCGGGCATGGAAAGCGGGATTCTCCCATTGAGTGTTCGGAACGGAACGATGGTAGGTGAGGCTCCTGAGTATGCGTTTCCTAACCCGCTCTGGAGATACCGTGTAGCAAATGAAACTCCTATTACGTTGGGGTATGTGTTAGAAGCACGTAGTGATGTTGCCTCGGCTGTCAGCCCCGAGACATCAACGCTGCCTGAAACGAAAATGCGAATTCCGCCGTTCTCTTCAGTGATGTCAACAGTGACAACCGCATAAGCTTGTGCGGAAAAAGCGAGGGGTAATGAAAGAGCTGCGAATTTTGATAGTTTCATATTTGTAAGGCAATGGCTTAAAAGTGGACGGACGAGTTTAGGTAGTCGATTCCTGAAAACCCGCTGTGGGTTGTGGGTATATTGCAACGTTTGCAGCCGGATTGGCAGTCGCACCCAGGAGCCTTCCTGGGAAACATTTTCAGATGGGCGTTTCCAAGCTGCTGGTAGTCCCGGAGCAGCCGGTTCGAGGTATACCATGTTCCCGAACGCCATTCATCGACGCTGGCTGGCGTGGTGAACATCTGGTCTATCCACACAAGGAGGGAGCCCCTCGGGACGATTTTAGTGCCATTTAATGAAATTTTTCCGGAGTAGTCTTCACGGATCTCGTTCACCGGATGGAGGACAAGATTGTAAAATTTGGCACCAGGGTTCTTCATCAGCCAGGGCTTCGTCATCGATCGCCAGTTGCTTACGCTGTCGGCAGAAGCCATGTGGATGATGCGGTTGACGGGGAGATCCGGGTATTCGCGTATTACAAGGTTGGCAATGATCGCTCCCATGCTGTGGCCAACGAGGGTGATCTCAATATTGTCCCGACCCACCTTATCGCTCAGCCGTAAGAGGCGTCTCGCGAGGAGGGCAACGACCCCTGTCGGTTCTCCGCCGTCGATTTCTTGCTTGGTGCGGTAGCCGTCTGCGCCGTTCCGAACATCTGCTTCGGTATAGAACATTTTTTCGGCCCGTCTCCGCATCATTTCCCAGGCGTGTGTGCCAACGCCTTGCACTAAAGGGGTTGTTACGATGCGGGCGGTACCCGTGGTGAACCGTGGACCGAATTCTTTTGCGATCTCACCCCAAGTTGATGGAAATGCTGCACTGTCTTCCGGGATTGAGAGCGTCCCGCTAGTGACGAAGTTCTTATACTTTGCCCGGATTTCACATGCATATTTCTTCTCATCGATTGCCCATGGGGCAATTTTTCTTGAGAGGCTGTCAGCAGCGACGTCATACAAGGTCTCCGGATACTTCACGATCCCGGAGGCCAGATCGGAAGCGAGGTAGGTGGGAGCGCGAAGGAAGGACTTTGACGAGCCTACGTAGTCGCCATTCCTTACTTTGAAATAACGATCTTGGAGTGAAACCCCTGCATCGCTGCGCCAGCTGACGAAGATCGGATAAGTCGACTTCGAAGGATTTTTCTTCAGGTCGCAGAGAAACTTGTTTGCGCGTTCTGTTCCATGTTTTGGCTTTCCCAATCCGCCGTGAAAGTAGAGCAGGACTTCATATTTTCCATCCGCGTTTTTCTTTCCATTTTCAATGTCTGATGAAATAGAATCGAGGAGGCGATTAAACCGCTCCCGTAGCACGCGATTCTCTTGGAATGATGCGACTTCGTTTTCGGAGGATTCGAATCGGTATTTGAGACACCTGGCTGAGCCGATCGGCTCGCGGTCTTTTTCGAGGTAGGGCTCGTAGGCTCCAAATTCGTCACCGCCGATGTGATGGTGGGCAACATCGTCTTGTGGCGAATAAGATAATTGGGAGCAGCAGCTAGCGAGAAATGACATGGGAAGGATGCTGAGGAAGAGTGTTTTCATTGGGTATCAGAGGCAGGCTGCACGAGGACGTCTTTGCGGATGATATTACCGAGGTAGGTGCGGCCTTCGAGTTCGGTGGCAACCGAGACCGGCCTCATGGAGACCTTGCCGCCGATGACCAAGGTGGACGCGCTGTCGGCGGAGAAGCGGAACGAGCCCCATTTCGAGGGCGTAGGAAATGGGATGGGAAGGATGAATTCGAGCGCTAGAAGACTGGCGCTGATTTGACCGGCGACGAGGTAGCGCCCCCCGGGGGCGGGCGAGATGTTGTCGGGGTGGAAAGGCGTTTCTACCAATGTGCGTCCAGGCGATCTGAGAAGGGTGTCGGGTGCCTCGGGGTTCCGGCGGAAAGCGAACACGGAATCGCGGTAGTAGGCGCATACAATTAGTTCCGTCCCGTCCGGTGACAGCGCCAGGCCGTTTGCACCTCCAACGTTTTCAAGGATGATTTTCCACTGTGACGCTCCTGGAGCAAGGCTGACGATGACATCCGAGGCCATAGGCCTGTCTTCGATACCCGGGAAGGTGGGGCCGTCCGGAAGTGGGACGAAATAGACCTTCATGATCGAGGCAAAGAGCGTGCCGTCGGGCGTAGCGCAGAT
>CALAIY010000019.1 GCA_937922595.1 uncultured Verrucomicrobiales bacterium
GTTTTTTTAAGCGCCGATGAAGAAGACGGCGGATGCGGTGTAGCCGTGGACGTAATTGGTATCGCCTACGGGACCGATTTCGCCGTTGCAGAAGAAGCCGGCGGAGGGGAGGGGGCCGAAGGAATCGGAGAGGACGCCGGCGTCGTGATTGGGCACGCCGAAGAGGTGGGAGCCGCGGCCGGTGCAGCTGAAGAGGAGGGAGGCGGCGGGCTTGGGGACTTTGCTGTTGAGCGCTTTGGCTCTGATGCGGAGGTCTTCGTCTGCGGTGTCGCCATCGCGGAGCTGGAATTGTAGGGTCTGGCCGACGCGGGGGAAGGCTCCGAGGGCGATGGCTCCGGCGTCGGGGTCGCCGCCGAGGATATTGCGGACGAGGAAGTCCCCGCGCTTGAAGTCTTCGAGGTATTCGCTGGTGGCGAGGCCGGCAAAGATGTTTCCCTGGACGCTTTGTCGGGTGTCTGGATCGAGGGTCTCGACGGCTTCTTCGAGCATCGTGTAGGCGGGCTTGGAGGCGATGCTGTAGACGACGTTTTCGTTGGTGGCGGTGATGGTGTAGGGCTCGCCGATGGGGCGGCAGCCTTGGCTGACGACGCCTTCGAGGCGGATGCCTTTGCCGAAGCCGATGGCGATGCATTCGGAGGGGTTGATCTGGCCGTTGTGGAGGAGGAAGAAGTCTTCGGGGCGGCGGGCACCGGAGGCGAGGCCGCCGAAGATGGGGGTGCCGGGGAAGGCGGCGTTCCATTGGCGGAGCCAAGATTCTCCATCAAAGGTGGCGGGATTGGCCATGGCGATCCAGCTGTGGGTATCGGTGGTTTTCCCTGCGAGGGCGGCCCATTTTTCGGGTGATGGGGAGGCGGCTACGTCTTCTTGGGAGAGGTGGGCGACGTGGATCTCGGCTTCGGGCGCGGCGAGGAGCATGAGTGAGACTCCCGATACATTTTCGCTTTCTTCGGCTTCGCCGATGATGCCATCTGCGGAGCAGCCGACGACGTGGGTGGCACGACCGTAGACTTGAACGATTTCTTGGAGATCGGCGAGGTGGGGTGCCCAGTCTGCACTGGCGAAGACGAAGGCGATTGCTGCGGTGGTGCCAAGCTCCTCGTGGCAGGTCTTAACCGCTTCGATGAGTTTATCTTCATCAAAGGTAGAGAGGAAGACGCGGGAGGAGGCGGTGATGGACAACGGAGCTGGAAAAAGAGGAGTGGTACCAGGGACAGGAATCGAACCTGCACGAGCAAAGCTCACCAGAACCTAAATCTGGCGCGTCTACCAATTTCGCCACCCTGGCATGGATGTCGGGAGGGGAAGGTGGCGAGGTGAGGCGGTGGTGCAAGTGCGATCAGAAGCGTCCGCGATTTGCTTGGGGGGAGGTGGTCTTGGTGCCTTGGGCTTCGATGGTGCCGAAGCCTTGGCGGTCGAAGTTGGCGTTGTCGGTGAAGATGGAGACGTTTCCGGAGGCGCGGACGCGTGAGCCGGGGTCTACTTGGACGGTGCGGCCGGAGAGTTGGGTGGTGGGGGAATTGAGCTGGACGTCGCCGGAGAAGCGGAGGCGGCTGTCGCCGGTGGCGTAGAGGCGGATGAGGCGGGAGGCGTCGATGCGGCTGTTGTTGAGGACGAGGGCGTCGCGGCCGCCGGTGTTGAAGGTGCGGGCGCGGACGATATCAGCGGCGAGGACGGAGTTGTTGATTGTGAGGGTGCGTTGGAAGATCTCGCCGGCGTCGATGGAGATTCCGCCACGGCGGGTGAATTTGGAGCCTTCGATGGTGATGTTTTCGCCGAAGTTTGCGAGGGCGATGGCTTGGGCGAGGGCGTTGAGATCGGTGCTGTTGGTGACGCGGATGGGGGCGAGCTCTTTGCCGTCGGTGAGATTTCCACGGTCGGCGTTGTTGGCGATGGTGACGCCTTCGCGGGTGGCGGTGCTGCCTCCTGCGGGGGCGGCGATGCCATTTTCAGAGCGGGTACCGGTGTTTTCTCCGGAGACTTGGGATGGGATGATTGGGACTGTTTGCCTCGGACCGAGGCTGAGTGAGGAGGGTCAACAAGCTCCTCCGTGGCTCCCTCCAGCGGCACCGCTTCCCGCTGCGGCAGCGCTGCCTCCGCTGCCACTACCACCACTACCACCTCCACTGCTACTGCCGCTGCTATTTTGATTGGATGATGAGGAGGTGCTGCCACCGATTTCGGCGCTATCGCCATCGCCGTTGAGGGAGACGTTTGATTTTATGAGGAGGCCTTTCTCGATTTCGCGCTGTTGCTTGCGTAGTGCTCGTTCCATGGATCGTGCGGTGGGCAGCTCCGGGTTGGTTTTGGAGAGGAGGCGTGCGGTGGAGTGGATTGTTCCAAGATCAATTTCGATGGCGGCGGGGAGGTTGCGGGCACCCTCTTCAACGAGGATGAGCTGACCTGCTTGGAGTTCGATAAATTGGCGGCTGTTTTGCGCGAGGCGCACATCAATGCGGCCTTCGAGGCAGGTGATTTTTGCGTTTCCGCGGGAGGTGGAGACGAGTGCGGTGCCTTTACTGCGGAGGGTGACTGGGCCGACATCGAGCGCTTCGCTACGTCGGACGAGGCTGCGGCCACTGGCGACGAGTGCGGTGCCACCGAGGAGTGCTCCAGAGTCGATCTGGGCGCTATCCGCAAGGCGGAAAACTCCGCCGCCGCGGGTGGTGCGGTCGCTGGCGGCATCGGCAGTGAATACGGTGAATGCCAGGGCGGCAGTGATGGTGGTGGTGAGGATCGAGCGCATGGTCGCGATGGATAAAAGGGTGGTTCTAAAAACGGAAGGAGGCGCGGAGGGTCGGCCCGGCGGTGGTGTTTTCGTAGTCGAAGGTGTCGAGATTGGATTCGCTGATGAAGTAGGCGAGTGAGCCTCCGATGCTGAACCATTCGCGGGGGACGTAATCGAGGGCGACGGATGCAGAGTAGTTTAGATCATCGTGTTGGTCGTAGTGGAGAAGGCTGACTCCGGCGGTAGCGGTGGCTTTCCAGCGGGGGGCGAGCTTTATTGTGTAGACGCCGATTAGGCTGTATTCGTCGCGTTGCGCTTCTTCGGCGCTGGCGGAAAGACTGACGTCGGCATTGGCTCCGATGAATAGGGTGCTGTTTCTCCCGAGGGTGAAAAGTCGGCTGAGGCCTGCGGTGGCGCTGAAGTTGGCGAAGAGTTCCTCGCCGAAATCGTCGGGGAGCGAGAGCCTGTAGTAACGTGCTCCGAGCGTGGCGACGAATTGGCCGGGGAGGAGCTGGATGAAATTGGCGGAGGTATCGACTCGGTCGAAATCAAGGATGTCGAGTTCACGGTAGCGGAGCGTCTGTTCCTGGACGCTGAGACTGATGTATGAACTGGTGAGAAGCGGGGCGGCGGTGAGGCTCGAAAGGGGGACTGTGGCGGCTAGCGAAAGGTTCTGGGAAAATATCTCGTCTTCTTCATTCATGACCGGGCTGAGCGCGGCATTCGTCTGGTAGGTGTAGCTGGCGGAGGCATTGATTGAAAAAAATTGCCAGGGGTCGTTCCGGACGAGCACTTCCTGCTCGCCGTAGGCGGATTGGTTTGCGGATGAGGAGGATTCTGCAGCTTGGGAGGCGACCTTCGCCACGGCGGGGAGAGTTTGCTCGGAGAGCGGACGGATGTTTTGAATTCCGGTGTCCCGACGTTGGAGTGAGGAATCTTGGGCGTTGGCACCGATCATCGCTGATGCGAGAAGAAGGGCGGAGAGGATGGGGGATCGCATGAGGGAGGATTTAAAATTCGAATTCGGGTAATTCGACGCGGACCCGGAAAAATTGTGCGGGAGGGGAGCCGTCTGTTGCGACGGCAGCATCGCGGCGCACGGTGACGAATTCGGTGCCGGTGCCGTCGTAAGGATCGGTGACGTCGACATCTAAGAAGCCTTCAGCATTCCAAGTAACCCCATCCGATGACATTTCGGGGATGTATTTGAGACGCTGGCCTTCGCCGCCGAGCCTGCGGCGATAGGTAATGGAGGGAAAATTGTCTTTTCCGATTTCCATGATTTCCATTCGGGGCTGTGCCGATGGGAGGTATCGCTTGGGGTCTCCGGAAAACGCGTAGCTCAATAAAAGCGGCTGGTTGGATTCGGTGATATCGGTGGAGAACACATCGATGTTTTCGACGAAATCTAATTCCCAAGGATCGGGGATGCCGTCGATATCCGAGTCCGAGACGGCGGAGCGGGTTGTTTCCAGGATGAAGTTTTTGAAAATTTCGCGGTTGCTGGCGTTATCGAGGCCCTTTTTCAGGAGGTTTTGAAATGCGAGGAAACGGTTGTTTTGGTCTACGATGAGGAGGTCGCGTTGTTGGATGCTGTTGCCTTCGATAACGTTGCCTTCGCCGTCGATTTTCGTAGGGATGATCCAGCTAGTGTAGGGTTCGTTGCCAGGATCTGGGATAGGAGAGCCGTTGGCGTCGAATTTCCCTTCGCGCATCCATGGCAGTCTGCTGTTGCGAAACATTTGGTCATTTAGGGTTTCTCCGCGGCGGTGGATTCCGATTATCTCGACGGGAATCGGAGTGTCCGCTGTATCGAACTCATCCTGAAGTTGTTCCAAGATCTCAAACTGAGATCGGCAGATGGGTCACCATTCGGCACCGAAATAGACGACCGTGATGCGCTGGAGATAGTCTCGTGGTGAAATTTCCTGTCCGAAGCGCTCAGAATTTGGGGAGAGGTCCTCGCTGGTGAATGCCGGTTGAAGAAAGCTCTGGGAAAAAGCGGTAGAAGCTGTGGCAAGAAGGACAGAGACGGTGAGGGGGTGGATCATTTGGACGAGGGTTATGCGCAGTGGAGAGGGTAAGACCGCAATTATTCCGAAAAAAGGTTAATTTTTCTGAATGGGGAAACCTGCTTGAGCCTTATCGCCGTCGCGCGAGGATAGGCGATGGCAGAAAATGAGTATGATGCAGTAGTGGTAGGCTCCGGACCAAACGGCCTCGCGGCGGCTCTCACTCTATTGGATGCCAGGAAATCGGTGCTCGTGCTTGAGGCGCGAGAAACGCCGGGCGGCGGAATGCGGACGAAGGAGCTTACGCTGCCTGGCTTCCGGCACGACGTGTGTGCGGCGGTGCATGCAATGGCTCCGGTGGCACCATTCTTTCGGAGGTGGATGCCGGATCTGGAAGCCGCCGGGCTGGAGCTGGTTGAGCCGGAGTTGGTGGTAGCGCACCCGCTTGATGGTGGACGTGCCGCGTGGCAGGCGAAGTCGCTGGAAAAGACGATAGAAGATCTTGGGAGTGATGGCGGTGGCTGGGATTCGTTGATTGGAACAACCGCGCGAGGGGATGTGCCAGGGTTTTATGAGGAAGTGCTGGGGCCGGCATCGCTGCTGCCGAAACGGCCTTTTGCGCTGGCGAAATTTGGCGTGAAGGCGGTGTGGCCAGCGGTGGCGATCGCTAAGCACTATTTTTCCACGGAGGAGGGGCGGGCGCTTTTCGCCGGACATGCGGCACACTCAATTTTGCCGCTCGAGGATCCGCTCACAGCGGCGGTGGGAATGGCTTTGGCAGTGTCCGGTCACGAAGGCGGATGGCCTCTGGCCAGGGGCGGGAGTGCTTCGCTCGCGAATGCCCTCGTGAAGGTGGTAGAAGGCAAAGGCGGTGTCGTGCGATGTGGCGAGGAGGTGAGCGATATTAGGGCCTTACCTGCGGCGCGCGCTTACCTATTTGATACCGGGCCGCAGGCAATGGCTCGAATTTGTCATGACCGACTCCCGAAGCGATATCAAAAAAAGCTGCAAGGATTCCGCTATGGGCCGGGCGTTTTTAAGCTCGATCTTGCTCTATCAGGCGAGGTTCCTTGGACGAACGAATTGTGCGGGAAAGCGGCCACTATTCATGTGGGAGGGACTTTAGAAGAGATCGCATTTTCTGAAAGTGAGTGCTGGCAGGGGCGCGTTTCCGAAAAGCCGTTTGTCCTGGTCGTTCAGCCTGGAGTCTGTGATGCTTCACGCGCTCCTGAAGGAAAGCATACGCTGTGGGCTTATTGCCACGTGCCGCATGGCTACGAAGGCGATGCGAGTGAAGCGATCCTTTCTCAAATAGAGCGTTTCGCCCCTGGTTTCCGCGATCTTATCCTGGCAACTCATACGATGACGCCGGCTAACTTCGAGAGTTACAATGCCAATTACATTGGCGGCGATATCGTGGGCGGTGTGCAGGATTGGAGGCAGCTGTTTACCCGTCCGCTCGCGCAATTTGATCCTTATGCCACTGCGGCGAAAGATATCTTCCTCTGCTCAAGTTCCACGCCACCGGGTGGTGGCGTGCATGGGATGTGCGGGATGAAGGCGGCGGAATCGGTTTTGCGGAAGCTGTTTTAGCTAGAGAAATTCCACGACTTTCTCGGTGGCAAAGCGCACTTTTTCGCGTGCTGCTGCGTGGTCGTCCGCCGCGCGGAAACCGATCGCACAGCATACCACAGGCACGAGCCCTTTTGCTTCGAGGCCGAGAATTTCAGAATACTGAGTGGCGTCGAAGCCTTCCATGGGACAGGCGTCGATTTGCTCAGCAGCGCATACTGTCATCAGTTGGCCGAGGGCGATGTAGACTTGTTTCTCCATCCATTTAGCGCGTGCATCGCCGTCCATTGCTCCCAGGAAACCGCCGATCATTTCTTCGTAGCCGGCGAAGGACTCGCGCGGGACTTTTTGTGTCTCCGCAGCGAGATCGAGGAATTCGATGGCGTCTTCTGGGGAGTATGTGGCGGGACGGCAGAGGATGAAGTGGTGAGAGCAGGTGCTCACCTGGGGTTGATTCCAACTTACTTTCTGAAGTGATTCTTTGGTCGATTGATCGGTGACGACGAGAAATTTCCACGTCTGCAATCCGAATGACGATGGAGTGAGGCGAAGCGATTCTACAATGAGTGCCACTTGCTCTTCTGAGAGTTTTTTTGTGGGGTCGAAAGATTTGGTTGCGTAGCGCCAGCGGAGGGCATCGAGGATTGCGTTTTCGGGCATGATGGCGAGTGTGGCATTGCTGGCCTTGAGGCCAAACCTTTTTTTCTTTCTGTGACTGCACCTGATAATATTCAATCCGTGGGCGACATGATCGCTATTCACTGGGCCGATTCGTCCGAGAGCTACTATCCGATGGATGTGCTTCGGGCGGCTTCCCCGAGCGCGGAGACCGCCGGTGAGCGCGACCTCTTCGGCAAGCTTATTGGGGGGAATCCTGGCCAGGAATATCCGGGCGTCACCGTCACCGGATGGGAGGGGGTAGGGGGATACGCTGTGCTGTTTAAATTTTCAGATGGGCACGCCACTGGGATCTACACTTTCGATTATCTCAGGAAGCTAGGCATAGCGCTCAGTGAAAACGGCCTGGTGTAGTCTCGCTGCCGCCTTTGTGGTTGCGGTTTCTCCGGCAGAGGAAATTCCCCAGCCGCTTGCAGAATATCTTGGCCGCACCATCGCGACTACGATGCACTGGAAAGGTGCGGGCTGGCTGATTCGGGCGACGCGAGAGCGCGAAGAAAATGCGGCAAAGATGCTCGAAGAGCTTCGGCTCGTCGAAGGGATGCGGGTCTGCGACCTCGGTTGTGGGAATGGTTACCATGTGCTTCCGATGGCAAGGAAAGTGGGGAAATCGGGGCAGGTGATCGGAGCTGATATTCAGAAGGAGATGCTCCAGATGCTTGAGGCCAGAGCGAAAGGGGAAGGCTTGGAGAATATTCAGACCGTGCTTTCCCTTCCGCATGATCCGAAGCTACCAGAGTCATCAGTAGATCTCGTGCTCATGGTCGATGTATATCATGAAGTAAACTATCCGGTGCAATTGCTCGCGGGAATAAAAAAGGCGCTCCGGCCGGGAGGACGTGTCGTGCTTGTCGAATACCGTGCGGAAGATCCCACCGTCCCGATCAAGCCCTTGCACAAAATGAGTAAGGAGCAGATTCACAAAGAAATGGTCGCCAATGGCTTCAAGCTCTCCCGGGCTTACGAGGGGTTACCTTGGCAGCACCTTTTGTTCTACGCTCCCTCCAAGTAGGGAGGTTCGAATGATTACCGCTTGTCCTCCGGGTAGAGATCACCATTATTGTGTATGCGACTCTCTATCCTTGCCGGAATTTTCCTCAGCCTGACAAGTATTGCTCCAGCTGAGCCTGGCGACCCGAATTCACCAATCGTCACCGTAAATGGCGAAGTGATCACTAGGGGGGATCTTGGAATGCGCGTCCTCGCCCGACTTCTCTCCGAAGGTAAACCGGTAGATACTGCACGCGAAGCTGGAGAAATCTCTCGCGTGGCACCCTCCGTCACGACCGAACTCGTCGTAGAGAAGTTACTCGACCAAGCGGCAAGAAGGAAAAAACTCAGCGCCACAGAAGAAGAGATCGAAGCGGGTTTGAGCGCTTTCCGGGAATCGGTGCCTGATGGGCTCACTTACTCTGAGTATCTCCTGAGCTACGGCACCACTGAGCCAATCGTGCGCAATGACATCGCTCGAAATATACGAGTGAAAAAGCTCACCGATCTCATCACTTCAAAGATCAAAGCGCCAGATGACGCGACCTTGCAGGCCGCATATTCGCGAAATCGGGATAAACTCAAAGCGGATGTCCTCCAGGCTCGCCACATCGTGGTGAAGACGCGCGCTGAGGCTGAAGCGGTGCGCGCACGTGTTACGGGAAGCGAGACCGAGGATTTCGCGGAAGTCGCGGCGGAAGTGTCTATTGGAGCCACCGCTGATCGTGGTGGTGCGCTCAATGAATTTCCGCGTGGCTTCCTTGATCCTGCGTTTGATGAAGCTGCATTCGCACTCGAGCCGGGGGAGATCAGCCAGGTCGTTGAGACATCGGCTGGCTTTCATCTGATTAAGCTAGAGGCCGTGAAAAAAGACGCTCTTCTCGCTTTTGAGACCGCTGAGCCGCGCCTTCGAAGCGAGATTTATGGGCGTCAGCACAATGCGCTCGTTCATCGTCTCATCTACGAGCTTCGTGCTGCCGCTGCCTTGGAGTGGGCGGATGGTGTCACTCCGCCTCCCGCGGAATAGGGTTCTTTTTGCCGAGCCTGCTTATTTGTGGCGCTGTTGCTACACGTGTGTCGTTTGGTGAAGTTTATAATTATCATACATACAACGATAATAATTTTTTTAGTTTTCCTCGTAAAAACTGGACATCTCTCACATTTTTGCTATTTATGGTCGCATATGAGAAATTATTCTCATTTTAGAAAATGACTGTGAAAACGAAAATCGTAAACCGCCAGGAGCCTCTACCGCTTCTTATGGGGCTCGCCGTTGCTGTGCTGCCAACCGCGCTTCATGCGCAGGAATTCGTCGAATCCGATGCGGCGGCAGTGCTTCCAGCACCTGCTGAGATCATTGAAAACGCTCCTGTTGCCGTCGATCCAAGCTTTTCCAGTGCACTTCAAGCGCCTGCGACCGACCCTGAGTTGAACGCGCCGCTCGATGACCTTTTCCCTTCACCCGTCGAAGCAGCGGGACCGCCTCCTGGATTCATCCCCGCTTCTGAGTTGCCTATTTTCTTCCCTACGGCTCTTTCAGGAGGTGCTACGGAGAATGCCGCAATTCCAGATGAGCTCGCGAATCTTGATCTCACGTCCCCACGCCCCGTGCTCATTGAGCCGGAGGGTGCGCCCGAAGGTGAAGTCTTTGGCTCCATCGATGAAGGGCAGCTTCTTGCTGAAGGCGCGGCACGCACTGCAGTGCCGGAAGAAACGATTGATGATCGCCGTCGCCGCAAAGGTCCATTCACCTTTAGTCTCGATGTAGGATCTTCCTATGATGACAACATTTTCCTAAGCCCAACGGAAAAGGTCGAAGACTACATCTACGCCATCAGCCCATCCATCCAAATCGGCCTCGGTGATGCTGGAGAACAGCAATCATCCTATATCCTCATCAACTACGATCCCACCGCACTCTTTTTCCAGAACAGCCCTGAAGAAAACGCCGTGGATCAAGATATCTCCACTACCATTGCCTACCGCACTGGGAAAACGGGCGTCACCGCTCGGGGACGCTTTCAGACGCTTAGTGGCAACCTCCAAGATCTTGGCGATCGCGCGGATCGATCGGTCGCTAGCGCTTCGCTCGGCTTCTCTTACGGCTGGGGGAGAAAAATCTCAGTAGATACCACCCTCGCCTACGAAAATACCGATTTTGATGACTTCCTCGATACCACGACCTATAGCGCCGAAATAGCCCTCGCGTATCAGGCTACGCCTAAAACTGCTCTTGGTTTCGGTGTGCGTGGAGGCACGGTCGAGACTGGTAATGGAATCGCTGACCAGGACTTCTCTCAAGCTTTCCTCAGCGTCACCACCGATCCTCGCGCCAAGGTTTCTCTCCGCGCTCGTGCAGGAGCTGACCTTCGCCAAACGCCAGCTGGCGATCGTGTGACCCCAGTTTTTGCTGTAGGTGGAACCTACGCGCCACGTGAGCGCACTCGCATCAATCTCGATGGTGTTCGCGATGTGCAAGTCTCCTCCGCCGATGAGGGCACAGGATTCACTCGCACGAGCCTTACTCTTGGGCTTGAGCAATCGATCGGCCAACGCTGGACTTTTGGTCTTGATCTCGGATACGAGGAACTCGCCTACGACGCCGTCGCCGCCAACGTCACCACAGACCGTATCGATGAACTCTACTTCATTCGCCCGAGCGCACGCTACGCCTTCCGTGAAAATCTTACCGGAAGTGTCTTCTACGCCTTCCGCGAAAATAGCTCCACCGAAGGTTCTCAGTCCTTTACAAATAATCAGGCCGGAATCGAAGTCGGTTACGAATTTTAGAATCTTTTTTCCTTTATCTATCCCTCCCCCCAAAAATATGAAAATAAGACTGCAATCTATTGCATTCCTCCTCGCGCTCATGCTGTCGATTCTGCTGGGATTCGGCACGACGAATGCGTCCGCTCAGGCCGGGCACCAAAGCTCCGCCGGAGTAGGTTACTGCCTTCAGCCGGGAGATGTCATCCAGGCAAATGTATTCCAAGAGGCTGAGCTGAGTGTAAGGGTCAGAATCTCGAAAGATGGAACTGTACGCCTGCCACTTATCGGTAGTATTATGCTCGGCGGTTTGACCTCTGATCAAGCCTCTGAAGTCGTTCGATCCCGCTACGCAAATGGCTTTCTCGTGAATCCTCAGGTGAACGTTACCGTTCTATCTTATGTGAAGCAACGCTTCACCATCCTCGGGCAAGTAAAGCGCCCGGGAGCCTACACTATTCCCGAAGCAGGCACGCTTACGTTGCTCCAGGCAATCGGCTTTGCTGGAGATTTCACCAATCTTGCCAACCGTAAAAAGGTTGTGCTCAAGCGCCAAGTGAACGGAGTCGGGAAAGCTTACGTGATTAATGTGAAGGAAATCGCAAAACGCCCTGAGGCGAACGATGTTCGCGTTCTTCCCGGGGATGTGATCAGCATTCCTGAATCCCTCTTTTAGGTTTTAAATTTCCGTCATCTCTCTCTATTGTGATAGCTTCTGTTCCCATACCTCCCTCGAAAGAAGAGGGCACCGCCATCCCTGTTAGCAACATCACTCCGATGCCTCAGCAGAAATCGAAAACGCCCTTTGAAGGCACGCCGCCTGCTCCCTATTCAGGGTTGGTGCCGCTTTCTGCTGCATCACCAGCGCCTCCCACCGTATCGGATTCCGGTAACGATGGCGGATTCTTCGATTTTATGGGGCTGCTCACCGGCCTCATGAAGCGTTGGTGGGTTCTTGCAATTTGTCTCGTTCTCGGGCTTATCGCTGCCATCGCTTATGTAAAGACCGCTGAGCCAATATATGTAGCCACTGCGACGCTGAAGGTCGAGCAGGGGCAGAGCAGCCTTCAGCCGCTTCAAATCCGCGACGAAGACTTCCGTTCGCTCGAAGTTCTCCGTACGGAGGAAGCAAGGGTCATGAGTAGTAATATGCTTGTCCGTGTTGCCCATGTGGTAGGTCTTGATTCTAGGGGGACGCAGCTTCCTGAGATTGGAGAAGATGAAAGCTATTCAGATTCTCAGCTTATTGATGCTCTTCGGGCGAAAGTGGGAGCGAATCTCCAGCGTGGAACGCGCCTCATCGTGGTTACCGTTGAAGACCCGGATCCTGAACGAGCAAAAGAAATCGCTGCTGCGTTTGTCCTCCAGGCAAAGAATTTTTCATCAGAGAATATTTCTGAGCAGGCTGCTAGCGCCCAGAAAGGACTCATTGCTGAAGCAAAGCGCCTCAGCCGCGAACTCGCCAATGCTGAGGAGAATATCCAAGCCTACCGCGATGAGCATAATAATGTCCCACTCGGTGAAAAGAACGACACCCTTGAAAGTAAGCTGCGCAACCTATCGGACGCAGTGACCAAGGCACGTGATGAGCGCCTTCGCCTTGGCTCGCAGATTGGGAAATCGGCACCTGCTGATATCTTACGTGTTCCCTCTGTTGCATCCTCTGCCGAGATCGTTGCCCTTCGGCAAAATATTGATCGAGCCAAAGCGAAGTTTGCCCGCGTCCGTGAGCAGAAGGGAGCCAGCCATCCCGCTTATATTGCTGCGCAATCCGAGCTTACGGAGCTCCAAGGTTCTCTTGAAAACGCCGCACTCCAAGCCGCCGCCTCTATTCGTCGTGGCTACGAAGCTGCCCTTGAAACAGAAACTCGGCTTGAAACCGCTATCGATGAGCAGCGACAGCAGCTTCTCGCACGTGCTGCCCTCTCTACCGAATACGAGCGTCTCGTTCGCGAGCGGAAAGCGCTTCAGGGGCTCCATGATAAGGTGAATGTGAACCTTCGTCGCACTCAGGTCGATCCTAAAGTTCTCGGCGTGTCCAATATTACTAGTTTTGCTGATCCTGTCGTCCCGGATTACCCGTGGTTCCCGCGTAAAAAGCTCTGCCTCGTGCTCGGCGGTTTCGCCGGAGGCAGCGCAGGTCTTGGTCTCGCCCTCCTTCTCGCTCTTATGGATCAGAAGGTGCGTGGCCCACGCCAGATCGAACGCATCATCGGAATGCCCGCTCTCGCCTCGATGCCCGAAGACCCACAAGGCCGCGTCGATCGTGTCCTCCGCACCAGCGCTGAGCCACGAACGCTTTCTTCCGAAGCTATCCGCACCCTAGGAGCCGGGCTCGAATCCATTGCACGGCAGACGGAAGGGGAAGCCACCTCAGTGCTCTTTACCAGTGCTCGGCCTAATGAAGGCACGTCATTCTGCGCTGCTCACTTCGCCGCTTTCCTCGCCCGCCAAGGCTATCGAACTCTCTTGGTCGATGCGAACCTCCGCCGTCCGGCTCAGGAGAAACAACTCGTCGGCCAGACTTCCGGATTCGGCCTCGCCAATTACCTGGATCGCACCACCGAGACCGTCCAAGGCTGCCGCGAAACAGCTGTGCCTCGCCTCTTCCTTCTCCCAGCAGGGGAGAGTGAGCGCAATCCCGGCGAACTCCTCGCAAGAGGTGAACTCCTCGGCACCGTCATTGGCGATGCCGGGCGCCGCTTCGATCGCGTCGTGATCGATGCTCCGGAAGCGGGTGTCCTCTCTGATGCCATCCGTCTCAGCCATCACGCCCAGTCCGTCTGCCTTGTCGTCCATGCTGATAAGACAAAGCGCTCCGACGTAGAAAACACCGCAAGGCGCCTTCGCATGGCTGGAGCAAACCTCGTGGGCTTCGTTCTCAATCGCACCGAAGACGGTAGCGACAGCAGATAATCTGGATATTGAAGAGGGGATGCCCACCCCTGAATCACTTTGGCAGGAAATCTCCCGAGGAAACACCTCTAAGCGCCTCGTCGCCGATTTCCTTCGCGCTGGCTCCGCCCGATGGGAGCCTGGCACTTGGATTTTCGAGTTAGCTCGAGTTCTAGGCGTCGAGCACGAACTCGAAAATTCGTCAGGAATGCGTGGCAAGCCCGAGCCCCTTGTGCTCGCGAAGCTTACCGAGGTTCCTCAGACCCAGCGTATCGATGGCATCATTTCGCTGAAAATCCCCAAGCCTCTCGATGTATCGATTCTCGTGGAAAGTCTCTGCGATCAGGTGCTGCGGCTGAAGCTTGGATCCTTTCCCGAGGCCGACTCGCGTGTCCGCTGCGAACTCGAAATCTGCCTCTTAGCGCTTCTCCATCGCCGCAATCTACTTACCGATCATCACCTCAGGCTTGAACTCTACGTGAGCTGCCCCCAAGGCTCGAACGGCAAATTCGCTAAAACCCTCCACCTTGCAGCCGATCTTCCACTCGGGGGGAGAATCACCATTTTTCATACAGGCCTCCACGCAGAGGAATCGTGTGCATTTCCTCCTCAGGGAGCCTGCTATGCAAAGTGTCTACGAACGATTCGGGACGATGCGCAAATGCTCCGTTTCGACCGCGACTGACTTACCACCGCTCACTTACGAAACCTATAATGAGAGACGAACCATTCTCTCCCAGCATCGTATCCCCACAGCTCAGCGCAGGCCATGTAAAAGCAGCGCCAGTAGACCCACCACTTTGTCGTCTGGTGAGCACCATAGGTTTCCTCAAGTAGTGGTAGGATCTCATGGGAATTTTGATCCATGTTTTCCAGCCAAGCATTCGAAGTTTTCTCGTAATGGGTTCCATCTACGCGCCAGTGTTCTTGAATCTTCAGCTGGTCTTGAAAGCTTAAGAGCAAATGATCGGAAGGCATCTGCCCGCCCGTGAAGAAGTATTTTGCCATCCAATCCGAGTCGTCCTTTACCTCGTAGTGATACGCGTAATCCCGGTGAGTGAAGATATGGACGAATAGCTGCCCTCCGGGCTTGAGCCAATCTGCGACACGTCCCATGAGCTTCCGATAGTTTTTCATGTGCTCAAACATCTCGACCGACACCACACGATCATAGCTTCCCGAATCGGGCGCTTCGAAGGTATTCATATCACAGGTAATCACTGTGAGATTCTCTAGCCCGCGCTCTTTCGCTTGTGCTTCAATGTGCGCGCGCTGCGGAGCGGAATTGGAGACAGATGTGATCCGTGAATTCGGATAGTGCTTGGCCATCCAAAGGCTGAGCGAGCCCCAGCCGCAGCCGAGTTCGAGGATCTTCTGCCCATCTTCGAGCGCAGCGCGTTCGCAGGTGAGTGCGAGCATCGTTGCCTCCGCCTCGTCAAGAGTGCGGGTGTCTTCCTTCCAGTATCCCGAGGAATACTTGAGGTGCTTGCCCAGGCAAAGCTCGAAGAAGCGCGGGGGGAGTTCGTAGTGCTGCTCGTTCGCCGCATCGGTCTCGATGGCAATGGGCGCTTCCTCGAGTGATGCGATGTGCTCTATGATTGCTTTTTGATTCTCCTCTTCACTTCCACGATTGAATTCTTTGAGCTGCCCAGCAAGACGCTGGCGAATGCCCCAGCGGATCACTTGATCGGGGAGGATGTTCTTTTCGAGTAAAGTATCGGAGAGTGACATTAGGATTGGGGAGATTTTGGAAACCAGGGGATGAATGGCGAAGTCTCTTTTTGGTATTGGCGATAGTGATCACCCTTGGATTTAAGCGACTGTATTTCGGACATCGCAATTCCGGTTACTTTGAGGAGAAACCAAAGCATGAGAATTGGTGCGAGAAGTGCAAGCCAACCAATACTGGTGGCGCTGAAGCCAAAGGCTCCAATGCCCACCCAGAAGAGCCATTCAAAGAAATAATTCGGGTGCCGAGAGACCCGCCAAAGACCGCGTTTACAGACCTCGGAGTGGTCTGTGCGTTTTTTGAGAAACGTCTTGAGCTGGTGATCGGCGAGGGATTCTCCTGCGATGGAAATTGCCGCGAGCGAAAGGCCGATGATTTCCATGAGGGAGAAGGCAGTTTCCTCTCTGAGGAAGGCGAGGCAGAAGGGGAGGGTGAGTGCGGTGCTCAGGGCTCCTTGGAAATGGAAGATCAGGAAGAAATAGGGGAACCATGGGGAGTCCTTGCCTTCGCGGAGACTGGTGTAGCGCTTATCTTCCTCGGGGTGTTTTTTTAGAGTGCGTTTGGCGAGGTGGGTGCCGAGGCGGAGTGACCAGGCGAGGGCGATGATGGTGCCCGCGATGCGGCGTGGCTCCCAGCCGCTATCCGCAAGAATTGCGACAAGGGGGACGAGAAACGCAATGCTATAGCTCCACGCGATATCGACGAGCGTGGCATTCTCGGTGTGCCGGGAAAGAACCCAGGTGATGGTGAAATAGATCGCGCAGAAGGCGGCGGCGGCGAGGACGAGGGGAATCATGACCGGGCGAAAAAATCGTGCGCGGAAGAGATTTCCCAAAAAGGCTCGCGGATGCTCGCCCCCACGATGAGGGCGGGCATCACAACGAGAGGGATGCTGCGGAAGAATTTGAAGAGACCGTTCACTCTAAGTATAACGGTCGAGAGGCGCGTGCGGTTCTATTTATAAGAGCGCACTGCGAGATGGACTTCTTCGAATTCGAGAGCCTCTTTATTGAGCGTGGGAGGATTTCCGATTCCATTGAAGCCCCAGGCTGCGACGTAGGCGAAATTATCATCGCGGCGTTTGGCTTCGCCGGCGGCAGTGATGCCGTTTTTCACGGGCTCATCAGCCTCGGTGAATTGGTGCTCAAGACGGAAGTGACCGCCGCAGGATTCTTCGCGGTCGAGGGCGTCGGTGCAGAGGAGCTCGGCGAATTCGATGAAATCGGCGACGCGGCCAGCTTTTTCGAGCTCAGGATTGAAGCTATCTGCGGTGCCGGGAACGCGGACGTTCGTCCAGAATTCCTCGCGGATCTTGGGGATCTTTGCGAGGGCTTCACGGAGGCCTTCGGCGGAGCGTGCCATGCCACACTTGTCCCAGACGAGGAGGCCGAGTTCGCGGTGGAAGGAATCGACGCTGCGCTTTCCGTTGATCGAGAGGAGTTTTTCGATGCGTTCGCGTGCTTCATTCTCGGCGGCTTCGAATGCGGGATCGTCGATCGATGCAGAGCCGGGAGTTTGCGTAGCGAGGTAGTTCGGCAGGGTCGCGGGGATGACGAAGTAGCCATCGGCAAGGCCTTGCATGAGTGCGGAGGCTCCAAGGCGATTCGCGCCGTGATCCGAGAAATTGGCTTCGCCAAGGACGTGAAGACCGGGGAGATTGGACATCAGATTGTAGTCCACCCAGAGGCCACCCATTGTGTAGTGGACGGCGGGATAGATCCGCATTGGCGTCTGGTAGGGGTTCTCACCGGTGATCTTCTCATACATCTGGAAGAGGTTGCCATAGCGAGCGCGGATCGTGTCTTCGCCAAGCTCGGAAATCCGGCGGGAGAAATCGAGATAAACGCCCAGGCCGCCAGGACCCACGCCGCGGCCTTCGTCGCAAACTTCCTTCGCCGCGCGTGAAGCAATATCGCGGGGGGCGAGGTTTCCGAAGGAGGGGTATTTACGCTCCAGGTAGTAATCACGGTCCTCTTCGGCGATTTCACTGGCGGGCTTGCCGCAATCTTCCTTTTTCTTAGGAACCCAGATGCGTCCATCATTACGAAGAGACTCGGACATCAAGGTGAGCTTCGATTGGTAGTCGCCGGAGACCGGAATACACGTCGGGTGAATTTGCGTGTAGCAGGGATTCGCGAAGTAGGCTCCCTTTTTGTGTGCGCGCCAGGTGGCGGTGACATTGCAGCCCATCGCATTGGTGGAGAGGTAAAATACATTTCCGTAGCCGCCGGTGCAGAGGAGCACGGTATCGCCCACGTGGCGTTCGATGGCACCGCTCTTGAGATCGCGGGTGATGATGCCTTTCGTCTGCCCGTCCACCACGACGAGATCGAGCATCTCGGAGCGCGAGAGCATCTCGACGCCGCCTTTGGCGATTTCTTTATTGAGCGCGGAGTAGGCTCCAAGAAGGAGCTGCTGCCCAGTCTGGCCACGGGCGTAGAAGGTGCGGGATACTTGAGCTCCACCGAATGAGCGGTTGTCGAGTAAACCGCCATATTCGCGGGCGAACGGCACGCCTTGGGCGACGCATTGGTCGATGATCTGCACGCTCACCTCCGCAAGGCGGTGGACGTTCGCCTCACGGGAGCGGAAGTCGCCGCCTTTTACCGTGTCATAGAAGAGGCGGTGGACGGAATCGCCGTCGTTTTGGTAATTTTTTGCAGCGTTGATTCCGCCTTGGGCAGCGATCGAGTGGGCGCGGCGTGGAGAATCTTGGAAGCAGAAGCACTTCACTTTGTAGCCAAGCTCGGAAAGTGTCGCAGCGGCCGAGGCTCCGGCGAGGCCAGAGCCTACGACGAGCACGGTGTACTTGCGCTTGTTGTTTGGGTTGATGAGCTTCGAGTCCATCTTGTGACTCGTCCACTTATCGGCCATCGGGCCATCGGGAATATTAGCGTTCAGTTTCATGCTGAAAATAGAGGGGAAATTATGCGGGAAGTTTGAGGGCACCGAGCATCACGGCGACCGGAATGCTGACGAAGCCGAGGAAAATGAGGATCGCGAATGCGGTGCCCGCCTTGCGGATCACCGGCCAGCTCTTGTCCGTAGCGAGGCCAAGGGTCTGGA
This sequence comes from uncultured Verrucomicrobiales bacterium, assembly GCA_937922595.1. GTDB lineage: Bacteria > Verrucomicrobiota > Verrucomicrobiia > Verrucomicrobiales > DEV007 > CALAIY01. The sequence goes on from CALAIY010000019.1 coordinate 18,434, forward strand.
AGATTGAGGAGACTCCATGCCCGAGGTGGGAGCAGAGGAGCGCCATTGCGATGACGTAGAAGAGAACGGTCGGCCAAAACTGGAAGCCGGTAATGACCATGCTGTAAACGTCGTGGCGGGTCGTGCCATCGGCCATCGTTTGGGTGAGGCTATCGTAGTCGTTTCCGGCGCGAACGGTAAAGTGGAGGATGTGGAAAACGATGAAGGAAAGAATCGTGAGCCCGCTCACCGCCATGATTCGAGAAGAAATCGATGCCTGGACGGTGCTTTTCTTTGCGTATTCGGAGCCTCGCGCTGCGCGGTTCATCCGCACGAGCTGGAGCGTCGTCGAGACGTGGAGGACGAGCGCCACGAGAAGACTGATCCGAGCGATCCAGACGCCAGCTCCGTGGAGCATGCCGTGGAGGAATTCTGCGTAATCATTCATGGCATCCTGACCGGCATACATGAGGAGATTGCCAGTAAGGTGCCCAGCAAGAAAGAGGACGAGGACGACGCCGCTAAGGGCGACGATCACTTTTTTGCCGATGGACGATCCATAGAACCGTGCGGCAGTAGCGAGGGGGGACATAAAAGAGGTGAAAAAAGAGAGAAGTGAAAAAGGATGTGGCGGAGTATCGACCGCAAGCAGGGCAAGGATCAAGCGCATAAGATGGGAAACTCTGAATTGAGCCTCGTTCTCTTCGTGCTACGGATGAACGCTATGACTGGACACCCCTTCTCCCTTCGCCGCGTAATTGCTGTGATTTTCGTGTGGTTTTTGTCGCTTGGTGCCACAATGGGGCAAGAAAAGTCCGTTGGCCTGGACGAACGGCTTGATGACGCTCTAAATCCTGTTGCCTCTTTTATGGAAGGGATCGTTTTTTATTCGATCAACATTAAAGAGCAGGGGCTTCCCATTGTCCTCATTCTATTGGCTGGCACCTCGCTATTCCTCACAATTTATTTTAGAGCGATCAATTTAAGGTCAATCAGACTCGCCTTGAGGACGGTAAAAGGACGCTATACGCGGGACGATGCGCCAGGGCAGATTACGCACTTTCAAGCGCTCAGTGCAGCGCTTTCGGCCACCGTCGGCCTTGGGAATATCGCCGGTGTCGCCGTGGCTATAGGCTTGGGTGGGCCGGGCGCGACTTTTTGGATGGTCTTGATAGGCCTCTGTGGCATGACTACGAAATTTTGCGAGTGCACCCTGGGTGTTCGTTACCGCCAGGTGGATGCCAATGGCAAAACCTACGGTGGGGCAATGTATTATCTGAGAGATGGGCTAGCCGAATATGGGAAGGGTATGGGTGTCATCGGCAAGATCCTCGCTATCTTCTTCGCCGTCATGTGTATCGCTGGAGCCTTCGGAGCGGGGAACATGTATCAGGTTAATCAGGCGGTTTCCCAAATCACAAATGAGTTTCATATCTTCACCGATACAAAATGGATAGCAGGTCTCATTATCGCGATTGTCGCCGGCTTGGTCATCGTGGGTGGAATTCGCTCTATTGCCCGGGTCACCGCATTCCTCGTCCCTTTCATGTGCGGGGTTTACATGCTTGCTGCGACTGCGATTATTCTAATGAATCTCGGATCGGTAGGTGCCGCGTTTGGAGAAATTATCTCGGGTGCTTTCAATCCTGTTGCCGTTGGAGGCGGCATCGTCGGTGTTCTCATTCAGGGCATCAAGCGGGGCGTTTTTTCAAACGAGGCGGGGATCGGCTCATCGCCAATCGCTCACTCAGCCGTAAAGACTGATAAACCTGCAAGTGAAGGGCTCGTCGCGCTGCTTGAGCCATTCGTTGATACCGTCGTTGTCTGCACAATGACGGCGCTCGTCCTCGTCATTACTGGGACATGGCGCGTGGATCGCGAGGCTCCAAGGGACTATAATCTCGTATCTTCCGCTGCTGGCACCGAGCAGATCGCGCAAGTCTCTGCTGGGCAGTTTCTCAAAGTGGTTGGCGAAACGAAAGTGAACGGCAATGTCTGGACGCAGGTTCAGCCACTCGATGCAGAAAATCGCTTCGTTGATTCCGGTGAAGCTGGCTGGCTGGCTGGCGAAGCGCAATCGCTCATCGATCAGGGGGGAGTTCGTCGTACCTCGATGGCGTTCGACTCGATCTTCAAGGGGTTCGGTTACGTCTTAGCAATCGCCGTCGTTCTCTTCGCCTTCTCTACAATGATCTCTTGGGGCTACTACGGAGAGCAAGCCGTCATCTACTTGTTTGGGCGTTCAGAAATCGTCATCAAGATTTACCAGGTCGTATTCTGCTCCCTCGCGATTGTTGGAGCCGCCGCGTCGCTCGATAGCGTGCTCCGCCTCTCCGATGCCATGCTCTTCGCCATGGTCTTGCCAAACCTCATCGGGATCTACCTCCTTCTTCCGAAGATTCGCGAATCGCTCAACGATTTTCTTGCTCACGCCAAAAAAATCGACGGCCAGTAAAACCGCATGGCACGTTCTTACACCCTCAAAAAATCGCCGCGCAAAGGGAGCGGCATCGATTTTAAAGCGGAGCTGAACGACCAACAGTATGCCGCAGTCACCGCGTCTCCTGGGCAGCAGCTCGTGATCGCAGGGGCTGGCTCCGGTAAGACCCGCACTCTTACCTACCGGGTCGCCTACCTCTTGGATAATGGGATTGCCCCAGAAAACATCCTCCTGCTCACCTTCACCAATAAAGCATCTCGCGAGATGCTCGATCGGGTAGGGGAGCTTATCCCCGGCGATATCTCCGCACTCTGGGGGGGGACTTTCCACTCCATCGGCAATAAAATCCTTCGCAAGCATGCCGATCGCCTCGGCTTCAATCGCAGTTTTTCAATCCTCGACCGCGAGGACGCTAAGGATCTCCTCGCCGCCTCCATCGTAGATGCTGGGATCGATCCCAAAGCAATGCGGTTTCCCAAGCCCGACGTCGTCGGGGACATCGCCAGTATGGTTCACAATACGGGGATGGATCTCGAAGATCTCCTGCTGGAGCGCTACAGCTACTTCGCCCACATCACGGATGAAATCCAAGCGGTGATCAACAAGTATCACGAGAAGAAAAAGGAGACCAATTCGATGGACTTCGATGATCTCCTGGTAAAAACCCTCGAACTTCTCAAAGGCCAGCCCGATCTCCTCGAGACCTATCAATACCAATTTCAGTTCATCCTGGTAGACGAATACCAAGACTCGAATCACCTCCAATCTGAAATCGTCGATGTGTTAGCAGGTAAGCACGCCAATATCATGGTCGTTGGTGATGACGCCCAGAGCATCTATTCGTGGCGGGGCGCAAATTTCGAAAATATTCTCAAATTCCCTGAAACCTACCCGGACGCCGAGGTCTTTAAAATTGAGCAAAATTACCGCTCTTCTCCCCAAGTGCTCGCGCTCGCCAATGCCGCGATCTCTGCGAATAAAAAGCAATTCAAAAAAGCCCTCACGCCCACCCGCGGCGAAGGCAAGCTCCGTCCCGCACTGGTTAAGCTCAACGACCCCCAAGAACAGGCCAATTTTGTCGCTCAACGGATTCTAGAGCTTCGCGACGAAGGCATCGAGCTCGATGAGATCGCCGTTCTTTACCGCGCGCATTTCCACGCCATGGAAATTCAGCTCGAGCTCACCAATCGCGACATCCCATTCCTCATCACCAGTGGCCTTCGCTTCTTCGAGCAAGCCCACGTCAAAGACATCGCTTCCTTCATCCGCTTCGCGGTAAACCGCCGAGACGAGGTCGCATTCAAGCGCATGGTGCGGCTCATTCCAGGTCTGGGAAATGTCGCCGCCAAAAAACTCTGGGACGCCTGGCTCGCCTGTGAAGGGAGCCAGGGAGACAAGCCGCCCGAGTCGTTTTCCGAATACCTTCTCAAAATGAAGGTTGGCGCAAAGATCAAAGAGCCGTGGGCTCAAATGGCCTACACCCTCGATGAACTCATCCCCGGCGGCGAATTCCAAGCCCCCTCCGAGATGATCAAATCCATCCTCGGCGGCGTGTATGACGAATACATGCAGACGGCTTTCAAGAACTACGAAATCCGTCTCCAAGACCTCCAGCAGCTCGCCACCTACGGCGACAAATTCCCCGAGCCCCAAGAATTTCTCAATCAACTCGCCCTCCTCTCCGGAGTCGATGGCGACCCCGCAGGGGATCAAGGCAAAGACACCAAAGACGACGAAAAGGTCACCCTCTCCAGCGTCCACCAAGCCAAAGGTCTCGAATACAAAGCCGTCTTCGTCATCTGGCTCACCGACGGCATGTTCCCTGGCCGGAGAGTCCTTGAAAGTGGCGATGAAGACAGCCTGGAAGAAGAGCGCCGTCTCTTCTACGTAGCCGTCACCCGAGCCAAGGACGAGCTCTACCTCGCCGTCCCCATGTTCTGGCCCGGAAGCTACACCGGAGATGTTGTTCAGCGCCAATCACGCTTCCTGAAAGACTTCCCCGCCGAACTAGCCGAGGTCTGGGACGTCAATGCTGGCGGCTGGTAGCGCATCGAAAATTGGACGGAACAAGTCTCCCAGGCTATAACGTCATCAGATGTCCCCGATCAAATTCACCCTCGGCAACGAGACCCTCATCAAGGTGCTCGATGGAGCCTCCGCGCGTCTCACCGGCCTCCTAAAAAAGCAGGGCAGGATCGAAGAAGGCGGCCTCCGTGTCGCAGTTGTCGGCGGCGGCTGTTCCGGGCTCCAGTATAAGATGGATCTAGTCGATGGCCCTCGCGACCGGGATATTATGGTGGAATCCAATGGCGTGCGCGTTGTCATCGATCCCAAAAGCGCGCTCTTCGTCACCGGCTCCGAGCTCGATTACTCGGACGACCTCCAGAGCGGCGGTTTTAAAGTGACGAATCCCAACGCCGTCGTCACGTGTTCCTGTGGTGAAAGCTTCGCCGCTTAAATGAAAGATGCCTTCGCCGAGCTCGGCCTTCCGCGCCGCGCGGCTCTCGATCCAGAGACCATTCGCCAGCGTCTTCACGAGCTAAGTAAAACCCTCCACCCCGACGGCGGCAGTAATCCCGATGCGGAAGCTCTCGAGCGCGCCAATCAAGCCGCCGCAATCCTCTCCGATCCCGCTCAGCGCCTCCGCCAATGGATTGGAGAATCCCAAGCGCACTCTGGCAGCATCGCCCCGGAGCTGATGAATCTATTCTCCGAAATCGGCCCTGTGATCCAGGCCGCCGATGCTCTCATCGCAAAAAAGCGCACCGCAAAAACCGCCCTCGCCCAAGCACTCCTCACTCCAGAAGTGACCAATGCCCAGCAGGCGCTCATGGCCGTAGGAGCCCAGATTCGCGAATCGCTCGCCGCCTGCGAAGCGCGGCTCCCGCAAATCGATCAAGACCCCAATCTGGAAACCGCCGAATCCCTCTCCCGCGAATTTGCCTTCCTCGGAAAATGGCAGCGTGAAATCCAGGCGAAATTTTCGAGCCTCTTTTAGCGCCGCTAGCCCACAAAAAAAGCGGCGAGCTTTCGCCCGCCGCTTCAGCAGAATTTCGATCTAGCGATTGAAGACCTCGCCTTCGGCGAAGAAACGCTTCAACTCATCAGCCGCAGCTTCCGGAGAATCCGAAGCGTGGCAGACGTTCGTCATCTTATCCGTGCCGAAATCGCCACGGATTGTTCCGGCGGGAGCCGCTGCCGAATCCGTAGGTCCGAGAAGATCACGGACGCGCGTGATTACATTCTCGCCCTCAAGAGCAAGCGCGACGACTGGCGTCTTCTTCATGAATGCGACAATCTCCGGGAAGAATGGAAGCTCGGCGACGTGGGCATAGTGCTCTTTGAGCAGCTCATCCGTGAGCTGCATCATTTTGAGGCCGCGCACAGTGAAGCCTTCGGCTTCAAATCGCTTAAGGACATCGCCTACGATGCGTTTCTCAACGGCATCCGGCTTGAATAGGATCAGTGTGGTTTGTGACATAAATTTCTAAAAAGGTTTCGCATAGCCAGCCGTGCGGTTTAGCCAACCCGGCAGCCAGCGAGATTCATTACGCGCCGGAGGGCTATTGGCAACGCGGCGTTTTAAAGTAAGGCTCGCAGAAGCAGAAAATTCCCTCGCCGCAGCCGCCCCGCGCGGTTGTCCCTTCATATTCTCAAGCACTTGGAGCAGTCCCCAGCCTTGTCCTTTGTAGGACTCCGAGGCTTTCACTCCCTCACCCTTGAAATTCACGTAATCGATCAGCGCGTAAATTCCATTCGCAGATTCTGCCACCGCATAAAAACGCCCCCGCACCAGGTCTTGATCCCGCGTCTTCGAGAGCATCTTGGGCAATGCAGATTCCAGACGTGCCACGATAAACGCCGTCTGCTCCGGGACGCTATTTTTCAGCATCCGCCGAAGATCCGCGATCCGCTGCCCGCCAAGGTCGCGCTCAAAAGCTGCCCGGTTTGGCCAAGGGCAATCAGGCGTATTCTTCAGCCAGCCAGGAATCGCAACTCCCTTGCTCGAAAGAAACTTCAGAAGGGGAGGGAACGACTCTTCAAACGGCCCATTCTGCCCCGCCGGATACCAGATGAAATGCCCGATTCCAAACGAGCCAAAGGACTCACCCTTGTTCCAACTCGTGAGCCCCTCAACTGTCCCCGCGCACTCGCTCACCCATATTTTTCGCCCAATTTTGGCTGCCTGAGATTGGGATACCTGGATCCGCGAATCGGAAGCCTGCACCGTCGCCTGGGGACTACTGCAAGCAGCGATGGAAAGTGCAGCAAGGAGGGGGAGAGAGAATTTAGATGGATAAATCACGGCTAAAACCCCATAGCCCCACTTTGCGCGATTGGCTAGAGCCGAGGGTAGCGGGCGGAATCTCCGGGCTTGTGGCTCCATTCTATAAACGAAGAGCTGTCCATATGGCTATAAACAAACTCTTGATTTTAGGGGTAATTCAATAGTAAATAGTAGTTATTATAATTTCAGTCATTTGTGCCTTCTCATCGTTTATTAACCGTCAAGCTCCCTGTTCTGGAGTCATACCCTGATTGGTTCCGAAGAGCGGCTTCTGACCACCCTGATCAGATTTGTCTCTGGGTATGCGATGATCAATACACCTACGAGCAAGTCGCCACGTGGGCTAATGAACTTGCGTCTCGCCTCGTAGAAAGGGGCGTTTTCGGTCGCCCCGTTGCGATCTGCATGCCCAAATGCCTAGAGCTTTATCTCGCCCAACTCGCCGTGATGCAGGCAGGTGGTTTTTTTGTTCCCATCGATCCAGCGTACCCCTCCGAGCGGATTTCCCATCTCCTGGAGGACTCCCAGCCCGCTCTCATTCTCACCCAAGCAGGAGCTGGGCTCACTCTTTCCGATTCGAGCGAAATCCCCATCGAGTCGATTGATCTCCCGCAGCTCCAAAGCGCTACCTCCTGCCCTCTCCTCAATAATGCCCTCACCGGGCAGGATACTGCCTACATGATTTACACTTCGGGCTCCACTGGACGCCCCAAAGGAGTGCCCATTCATCACGAAGCCCTTTTGAATCATAATCATTGGGCTCAGGAAGCTTACCGCCTTGAGAGCACTGATCGGATCCTCCAATTCGCCTCCATCAGCTTCGATATATCCATCGAAGAAATTTTCCCCACGTTTCTCACCGGAGCGACACTGGTCAGTGCTCCTGCAGAAATAATTGCCTCCATCGGTCATTTTCTCTCCTGGGTTCAAGAACAGAAAATTACGGTTCTCAATCTACCCACCGCCTTCTGGCACGAGTTGGTACAAGCTTTGGAATCCCAAGCGCTACCCGATTGTGTCCGGCTGGTCATCATCGGTGGCGAACAGGTTTCCCCTAGTCTGGTTGAAAAGTGGTTCCAAAATACTCCCGCCGATCTCCCGCTCATCAATGCCTACGGCCCTACGGAAACGACCATCACGTCATCCATTACCGTTCTGAGCCCTGATTCCCCGCCAACGATTGGTCAGCCAATTCGAGGTTTGGAATATCATGTTCTCGATAAAGAGCTCATACCCGTTCCTGCAGGAGAGGTGGGAGAGCTGGCGATTAGTGGCGTCGGTCTAAGCCAAGGATACTGGCAGCGTCCCGATCTTACAGAGAAGAGCTTTGTCGATTCACAGGGACGCCGTCTTTATCGCACGGGCGATCAAGTCCGCTGCTTGGAGAATCAGGACTACGAATATCTGGGGCGTATCGACGATCAGGTCAAAATTCGTGGCTACCGCATTGAGCCTGGCGAGATTGAGAAACGTTTGCTGGAGCACCCCAGTCTTCTAAAAGCTCTCATCCGCCCTTTTCAGCAATCTGGGCAAACCTACCTCGCTGCGTATTATTTAAGCGAAGGCTCCACATCCCTCTCCGAGCAAGAGTTGGCACAATTCCTTCAGGATCGTTTGCCCGCCTACATGATCCCCACACGATTTATTGCTCTATCTTCGATTCCTGTCACTTCGGGGGGGAAAATCGACTTTAAAGCCCTGCCTAATCCTCAAGAAAATCTTTCCGAAGGCTCCGGTTCAGAGCCCTCTAGTGACACTGAAAAAAACATCGCAAAAATCTGGTCGGAAATTCTCAATCAATCGACGCCCTCAATCGACGCTGATTTTTTTCAAATAGGCGGGAATTCTCTCATCGCTCTCCGCTTGGTGTGTGCGCTCGAAAAAGCCTTTCCCCATCTTAAGCTTCCCGTCTCCACTCTCATTGATCATTCTACCATTCGATCTCTTGCGACCTTAGTAGATCAAGCTCCTCATCAAGAGAAAGCACCATTCCAAGGCGAGCCTTTGATCACTGTCTTGAATCCGGATGAGCCTGCGATTCCTATCATCGCCATTCATGGGGCAGGAGGAGCAGGTCTGTTTTTTCGGGAATTTGCTGAGGCGCTCCCTAGGCGCCACCCTTTTTACATTCTGGAATCCGGTCTGCTCACGGCAGGATCACAAGCTGAGCTCCCTCAACAAACTCTCGAGGAAATCAGCCAGCTATACTTGGAAGCCATTCTCTCCAAGCTCAAGCACTCCTCCATCATCCTCACTGGATACTCTACAGGAGGGCTTATTGCCTATGAGGTAGCCCGACGTGCCACCAAATATGGGATCACAGTAAAAGCCCTCATCAATCTTGATGCTCCCAATCCTCAAGTAATTGTACCTGCTCCGAAATCTCTTTTTCTAAAGCGAATTGTTCTCACTGCCTTTCGCGATTCGAGAGAGTTTATCGATCGACTTCGCATGAACTGGTATCATTTCATTGAGTCCCGGAATTCCCGCCAGGGGATTGATGAACTCAGTGTGCTCACTGAGCATATTCGACCGGTCTACGAAAAAATTGAATCCCGATTTCGCCCTCAAGAATACTCTGAAGGAATGATTCTAATCGCCTCTAAAGGAGGGGAACTCAGTTCCATTGTTCCTGATGATATGGGCTGGAACGCGCATCTGGGTGGGCCTCTCAAGATTCATGAGGTGCCAGGTACTCATCTCACAATGCTGGAGAAGCAAAACCTGCCTCACACCGTAGGCAAGTTTCGCGAGATCCTCATGCAAACTCTAGAAGATGAAGCCCCTTCACTCCAGTCCTCTAGCTAAGCTATGGCTATGGCTTACGGATCTCCTCTGCGCGTAATAACTGTGTGGGATCGCCCCCTTTTCGGCGGAAAAGATACTGGAGATCTTGAATGATCCCATAATCATCGTGGCGAATTTCGCGACCAGCGTGGGCATTTTTTGGAGAATATTCTTGAGGCAGGGGAGTGTCATGGAAGGCTGAAACCACTACTTTAGCCGCTAGGGTTGTGAGTCTAGCCTCGATCTTTTCTAGGCTATCACCAGCATGGATTTCGGGATGCATCGAAGCCACAATACTGCCTGTATCAATGCCCTCATCAATGAAGTGTAGAGTGGCTCCGATCTTCTGGAAATCGCCGGCCAAAAATGGGAAAAACAATGTGTGCTGTCCTCGGTAGTCTGGAGAGATTCCAAAGTGCAAATTCAAGGCTCCATTCTTGGGGATTCCAAAAATGGCCTTCTTTAAAATGGGTGCCCCACTGACAAAGAGATAATCTGGCTCGTACGAAGCGATCTTTTCCTGGGTGGCGGGCTGATTGATCTCGGTGCTCTTTACCATTACCCGCTTTTCATTCACTCGCTCCATCTCTGTAGCATCAACCGGCTGAAGAAAGGACTCCACCAAAGCGCTGCGTGGATGGCGCTCTCGCAAAGAGAAATAGACCCTTCGCATGGCCTTCTTGATCAATTGGGGTGCCGTTAATTTACGACGCTTCTTGCGAGGCACATACTCAGTCGATAAGACGAGGGGGACATCGAATTCGCGAGTAAGTGCGGCAATAATACGATCATTCTGAGGACTCTGATCCGCGAGACAAACAATCCTTATTTTTGAGCGTTGAGACATCGGTGGAAAAGTAAGCTCTTTTTTGCGTCACAACAACTGAGCGTTGGGTATCTGCTGCTGGCGGCGGGGATGAAGGATTGGGCGGCGCACTTGGGGATCAATGTCGATCGTCGTCCTCATGTATCAAATGTTCCTAGAAAACACATCAGATGTCAAATGTGGTGAGGTTCTTGGATCGCAAATGACGAGCTGGATTCAGCCTCGCGGCGAGAGTATGCTGTGTGAGTGAATACCCGATCTTTAGCTGCTCGATTATTTGGAACGCTGGTAGTAGCCGTTGCATTACTGAATTCAGGTTTCCTGAACTTTGCATCCGGGCATGCCGATCCGAGTGGGGATACCCACCCGAATGTGCAGGTAATTGATGGAAACTTTGCCGTCGTTTTTGTTCCTGGTAGAACGGGGAAAGAGCCCTACGATTACACGGCATCAGAAGCTGTCGTAAGGATGATTTATTCATCGGAGGGGAAGTTGATTGCTCCACGACACCCTTTGGATCGGAAGCGCTTTCATGGTGAAAGTGGGCCGGTGGGGATTTATGGACGTCAATTTTCGTTTGGTGAATCTCGGGTCATTTTTCAGGGGCGCTCCGTGAAACCTGGTTATGTGATCCGGTCACCCAAGGGAGATTTAGAAAAGGTGCGGCTGCCGTGGCCCGAGGAAACTCAGTTGTCCTTATTCGAAGACGTAAACTTTACTCCCGACGGCTTGGCAATTACCGGGAAGGAAGATCCGGATGATCTCAGGTTTTATTGGTTCGAGCACGATTCGGTGAAGCCGCCCGTCGTCCAGATGATCGGGGGTACTTCTACGATCTACGACTTTCCGGTCGCTTCGAATCTCGCGTTTGCTGGTGGAAGGTTTTGGGTGGCGTTTATACGCCCTCGGGAGACGGATGGCTGGGATTTGGTGCTTTGGTCTTGGAAGCCTGGTGAGGCGGAAGGGAGGTTTGAAGTTTTAGATTCTCCTGCCCACTGGAATTGCCAGTTATCAATGGCGGCTATCGGGGATCGGCTTTGCCTCGCTTACCATTGTGCGACTGCTGAGGAAAACTATAGGACTGGAGCCCGGATCGTGACGGTTTTCCGCAAAGCGGAGTAATCGAAAATCAGTTTTTCGGCTGGTGTTTTTCTAGTAGTGCAGTGGTTGCCGAAGCCTTCATTTTCCGGGCAAGATCGAGCGGGGTTTGGCCTTTGGCCGTTTTTGCCTGGGGATTTGCGCCGTGTTGAAGGAGAAGTTTGGTGGCGCGCACGTCATCGTTCCCGGCGGCGTGGTGGAGAGCCGTCTCGGTGTTGAAATCGACAAGTTCGGTTGGGGCACCGTGATTGAGAAAATAGTGGAGCATCTCGTATTGCCGGTTGATGACGGTGAATGTTACTGGGGGGGATCCGCCGCGGGTGCGTCCGGTGATTTCTACTTCTCGATCCACGAGAAAGCGGACGACATTGTCATGGCCTTCTTCCAGGGCTCGGCTCAGAGCTGTGTATCCCCTTACAGGTTGGGGCTTGTCTTTTTCTGGAGAGTCCACGCGAGTTACGCCACCCATGCCATGATCCAATAAACTGTCGGGGTCTGCCCCTAGCTGGTCGATAAGATATTTTGTGTGAGGGAGTTTACCTGCGTCGGCCGCGTAGTGGAGGGCGGAATTCAATATGTAAGGATCGTCCGATCCAGAAGCCTTGGGGAATTCATGAAGAATCTTGAGCATATCTAGATTTTTAGATCTGGCTGCCGCGACTAAAGGATCTTTGGCGCTGCTAGTAGTAGTTTTATCGAAGGTGTCTGCTGAGGCTTTTTTACGTTCTTCGGGTGGAATAATTTTAGCTCCAGCTTTTAAGGCTTCGCGGAGAAGGTCGGTGTTTTCTGAAAATACGAGCTGTTGGAGAAGGCTGGATTCGTTGTGGACGAGGGCTCCTTTGGTGTGGAGTAGAATCTTGGTGGTATCCCAGTGCTCGAAGCGTATTGCGAGATCCAGTGCCCGCTGTTCGTTGCTATTGCGGAGGGTGACGTCGGCCTTCTTTTTTAGGAGAAGTCGGACTGCTTCGGAGTGGCCGTTGGTAGCAGCCGACATGAGGGGGGTCGTGCGATCTTCGAGCCGAATATCAATCGGCGCACCGCGATCGATGAAGGTCTCAATGGCCGCGAGATCGCCTAGAGTGGCGGCGAGATGGAGGGGGGAGTATCCGGAGATCCGGTGTTCCTTATCCCAGGTGTCTTTCTCAAGATACTTGGCGAGGGCGACCGCCCGGGTGCGGGCGATCCTTTGGTTTAGAGGTGCTTGGTCGGGTGAAACCGTAGATGTAAAGGCGGGGCGAGAATAGTTCGCTGCCCAGGTCGACCAATCTTCGGCGGTTTTCCCTGCATGATCGTGGAGTGTTTCGTCTGCTCCAGATGCACGGAGCGCTTCAATCGATTTCGCGGCGCGGGCGCTCGCCGCCCACATGAGCGGGGTGCGCCCGTCGTGTGAGCGGGCGTTTAGGTTGGGCTTCTGCTTGAGGATCGCGGTTAATGCCGATTGGTTATTCGAGGAGGCTGCCCACATGAGAGGGGTGAGACCCTCGGCATCGGGCGCGTTAATATTCTTTACGAGTGGTGCGAGGACTTCGATCCGAAAACTATAGTGATCTCCATTGACCGGGTGGTCGTGGAAATGGCGGACGGCGTGGAGCAGTAGAATATCTGGGGCGGCCAGTTTCCCTGGATCTGCTCCCTGATCGATGAGGAGTCGAATGTGCTCAAAATTATCGTCCGCCATTGCCGCTTCGAGTAATGTTCTGTCGGTTTTATCCACCGCATCGATATTGGCACCGGCGCGGAGGAGGTGAAGTGCCAATTCATTACGATTTGCGATTAAGGCCTCCCAAAGAGCGGTTCTCCCTTTGTGATCGACCGCTTCGAGATCAACGTGTGGAAGCATAAGATCGACCGCAGCGGTGGAACCCGATGAGGCCGCTTCGTGGAGAATGGTGCGACCGCTTTTGTCACGGATGTTGAGCACGCTGTAATGGGGAATTAGAAATTCGACGACCGGCGCGACCCCTAACTTCGCCGCGATGTGGAGCGGCGTGATTCCTTTGGAGTCGATCGGATCAAGAGGAATACCTTGCTCAAGAAGAAAGCGGAGTATGTCGATTACTTCTTTGGAGTGCGCTGCTCGTTCCTCCTTCGATGTTTTCCGGAAGCGCGGGGGACTGTTCATCGTCGCCCAGTGGACGATGGAGGCTCCGGACTTGTCTTTACGCGTTAGTGCTAGCCCCCGTTTTTGCAGTGCGCGGATGAGGGGGATGTCGGCATTTCTCGCGGCGAGCATTATTAGATCTACCCCGTCATTGTCGATGATTGTGGGATCGGCTCCTCGCTCGAGCATGGTGGTGATGGCCTTCGGAAACATGTCGCGCTGGACTGCCGTGAAGAGGGGAGATGCGCCGGTCTCGGGGTCTAGTACGTCGAGTCGAGGCTTTGCTTCTAGGAGGGTATCCACAATAGGTTCCTCAGCCCACCAATCGTTGAGGATGTTCAGAAGGGCGGTTTTTCCTGATTGGTCTCGGAGTTCGAGATCAGCACCTCCGGCGATCAAGATCCGCACCGCTTCAGGGGCTTTTTCTGCTGTGTTATAAAGCTCGTCCATTGCGAGCATGAGCGCGTTTTTTCCCTCAACATTCTGCACATCAACGTCGGCTCCCGCCGCGACCAGCGTCTTCATTGCCGCAAGGTTTCGCGATCCAGCAGCAATCATGAGCGAGGTATTGCCTTCAGAATCGATCAGGTTCGGATTGGCTCCGAGATCTATCTTCGCCTGGATATCGTTTTCTTTTGCGTAAGGTGCATCCCTCATCAGGGCGGTGATACCCTTCGAGTTTCTCGCGTCGATTGGATGTCCCTGAGAAATAAGGTGTTGGGCAACCCGGATCGTGTCGTGATCGGAGGCATGAACCATTACAGGGTCTCCGTTGTCATCTTCGAGCTTAGGATCGGCTCCCGCCTCCAGCAGGATTTTGGTAAGCTCGAGGTCGTCGTTATTGACCGCAATAAATAGTGGGGTGTAATTGAGCCAGTGGCGAGGGATCCGGGTATTTGGATCGAGTCCTTCTGCAAGCATCGTTTCAACGGTAGCGCGGTCGCCTGATTTTACCGCTTTCGCGAATTTTTGGATCGGTTCTTCTGCGACGGCGGAACAGAGGGCGAGAACTATCGCAACTAATATTGCAGTTTGATTCATCATGAGAAGGTTTGTCCTACGTGACTGGCGATACCGCGTGGTGCAAGATTGGCCTACTCATTCGGTAAGACTATGAAGATAACAACGCCTTTGCCCTGCGGACTTCATCTTCGAAGTTAGGTGTGTTGAAGCGGGATGGGACGAGGGCTGGGTAGCTGCTGGTGGAGGCGGCGATGAAGGATTGGGCGGCGCGCTTGGTGACGATACCTTTTGAGGCGGACCAGGTTTCTAGGACTTGGGGGACGGTGATTTTGGGGGTGTCTCGGCGGGCGCTTTTTACTTCGCGGATGAGGAAGTCTAGGTCGCGGTTGGAGTACCAGGTGGTTTCGGCGATGACGTGGGTGAGTTCCGCTTCCTCTAGGGTGATTCCTTTGCGGGAGAACATAGCGCTGAAGAATTCGGCTCTTTCGGTGCCTTCTAGATCGAAGATAGGAATTTGCTTGGGGGCGCGGCTGAGGACGTCGGGGTCGAGGAGGTCGGGGCGGGTGGTCATGAGGCACCAGACGACTTTGGAGAGGAGCGTTTTGTCGGACATCATTTTGATGATGTTTGCCATGAGGCGCTTTTCGGTGTCGTGGGTTTCCCCGGAGTGGATGCTGCCGAAGGCGGCGTGGGCTTCGTCTACTAGGATGGCGACTTTGCCGTAGATTTCGACATAGCGGCGGACCATCTCGAATAGTTTATCCGTGCCACCGAAGTCTGAGGAGCGGATTTGGGAGAGTTCGATGACGATGCGGCCGGAGTCGGCGGCGTGGGCTTCGACGTTGAAGGTTTTTCCGACGCCGTTTGGGCCAGAGACGACGAAGGCTGAGATGGCGGTGTCGGGGTCTTCGCAGTCGCGGAAGACGCGTTTGATGGCATCGCGGGCACCGGTGTAGCCGCAGAGATCGGCATCGCCGTGCTGGGGGCGTTTGATGGTGACGACGCCATCGAGCTGGGCTTCGAGGATTTCGTTGAGGAGAGAATTTACGGATTCACGTGTGACGGGTTTCCCGGAACGGGCGGATTCTTCGAGGAGGGAGGAGATGGCGTTGAGGCTGAGGCCGGCGGCGCCTTCGGCGAAATCCTCTTCGCTGGTCTCGAAGGTGGGGGTGGCGAAGGCGGGGTCGTTGCGGAAGGTGGCGGCGCGGTGGGCGATGAAGTGGCGGCGGGTGGGCTCATCAGGAAAGCCGACTTCGATGGATTGGCTTGAGGGGAGTGAGTGGATGCGAGCATTTAGCTCGGAGCGGCTATCGGCGATGAGGATCGTGATGTGTCCGGCGCGCTGGCATTCTGGGTCGTTGAGCCAGCTGAGGAGGGTGGCGAGGCGGCCACGATCTAATTCGGATAATTTACCAAATTCGCCGGGTGGGAAAAACGCTCCGGCGAGGCGGATGACGGTGCAGACGGGTTTTACCGATTCCCCGCGTTCGTTGGCTTCGCGAACCATTCCGGTGAGTTCGCGGAGGAGAACGAGGGCGGCTCCGGGACGCTGGCGGGTGCGCTCGAGGAGCTGCTCGGGGCTGGGGGCGGTGGGGGCTTTTTCTTTGCTTCGGGAGCGTAGGTGGCGGTTTACGATTTCGGAGCCGAAATCGATAAGGCCTTCGAGTGGATCTGAGGGGTCGGATTTTCTGCCCCAGCCGATGCTATTGAAGAGAGCCTGGCGCTGGTCGCTATCATAGAAGCCGACGCCGAGTGAGAGATCGAGGCGCACCATGTTGTAGTGGCCGGTGAGTGATTGGCAGAGGCGTTCTTCGATGGGAGAGTAGCCTGCGTCTTCGCGGTTTGGGAAAATCCCCATGACATCGCCAGTGAGCATGAAGATGCGCTTACCGCGTTGCTTCACGCCATCGACGAGGGCCTCCATGAAGGGGGGAGTGGGACCGGGGTCGGTGAGGGAGTTTTCCTGGTTCATTTAGGGGAGGTGCTGTCGGTGTGGTCGTGGTCGAATGCGGCGATGTGCTGCCGGTGCTTGGGATCGAGGACGTCTTCGTGAACTTTGTGGCGCAGCTCGCGGAAAGTGGGGGCGTCGACGACGGAGGTGGGGCGGGGGTGAGTGCCTCCGAGGGCGGTGGTGACATCGCGGTCGGTCACGATGCGGGCACCGATCTGGTCGCTGGCAGAATCTGCTTTCCAATATTGGGAGAGGCCGATGATGCGGGTGCCAAGGAAGAGTGCTTCATCGAGATCGTGGGTGACGAAGACGACGGTGAGGTTGTTTTTCTTTGCCTGCTCAAGGATGAAGAGCTGCATGTCTTCACGTGTGCTGTGATCGAGTGCACCAAAGGGCTCATCCATGAGGAGGACTTTGGGCTTCATGATCGTGGCCTGGGCAATGGCGACGCGCTGGCGCATCCCGCCGGAGAGCTCGTGGGGGAATTTGTTTCCATCGGCTTCCTCGAGCCCTACGTTTTTGAGGAGGGCGAATGCTTCTTCGCGTGCTTCCTGGAAGATCCGGCGGTAGCGGGGGCCGATGCTGCGGAAGAGGGATTCAAGCGGGCCGGTCTGCTGGAGGAGGGGGCCGAGTGCAATGTTATTCGCCACGGTGAGGTGGGGGAAAAGCGAGTAGCGCTGGTAAACGATGCCGGTCTTCGGGGTGACGTTTTCTACCGGCTCACTATCGATGAGGACTTTGCCTGCGGTGGGGAATTGTGAGCCGAGAATTAGCCTAAAGAGGGTCGATTTTCCGCAGCCGCTTGGGCCAACGATGGTGGTGAATTCTCCTTCGCGAATTTTTAAGTCGAGGTCGCGAAAAACGGTAACGGATTTGCGCTCAAAGCGAGGGCCGCCCTTGAAGGTGAGCGTTGGTTTTGAGGTGTAGGTGACTTCAATCCCCTCCATCTCAACGACTATATTTCTATCTTCGTTCATGAGTTTTGGCCTGCGAGCCATTTGTAGCGGTGTTTGATCCAGAGACTGATTGTGAAATCGAGGAGGAACATGAGAAGGGTGAGCCAAATTACATAGACGATGGTGGAATCCATTGCGGTGGTTCGGTAAAATTTGATGAAGATCCGGTAGCCGATGCCTGCTTCGGCGGAGATGGATTCGCCGGCAATCATGAGCACGGCCATGATGCCAAGATTGAGGCGAATGGTATTGAGGACGTCTGGCCAGATTTGAGGGAAAACGACACGCCATGGAAGCTCGATTTCACACGAGCCGAGGCTTTGAGCCTTGTAGAATTGCTGCCGGGGGATTGCTCTGGCTCTGAGGTAAGTATCGAGGCAGACCATCGGGAAAACGCCAAGTACGATCAGGCTTACTTTGGCTACTTCGCCGGTGCCCAAGGTAAGGAAGAGAATCGAAAGTAAGGCGAGAGCGGGGATCATGCTCAAGATGACCATGATCGTTTTGCCGAGCGATTCCGCCCAGGGATAGCTTCCCATCATCACGCCAAAAGGGACGGCGAGAAAGATCACGAGCATGGCCCAAGCCATGCGCTTGAAACTGGCGAGGGTATCTTTAAATAGCATAAATTGCCGCTCTTCTCTCAGCTCCTTGCGGCGTTCGCTTTCGGTTTCTGGTGCGGGAATGGGCAGGGCCACCCGCTTTGCCGCCTCGATTAATTTACCCGCAGTGGGCATTAGTTTTGCCCGGTCGGTATCGGCCAGGCTCGAAGATTGCTTGAAGTAGAGGAAACTCAGAAGCAAAATTGGGATCAGTGTGAGCGCGAGCTTTCCGATCCAGGGGAGTTTGGCATCCGTGCGGAGGAGTGTCATTCGGAGGGGGGCGGGAATGACCCGGCCTCCCTAGTAGGTGGGAGGCCGGGGCTGGGGGAGAGGGCGGGGGTTACTTCGATGCCGGTGTGGTGAAGCGAAGCTTCACGTTGGCTTTGTCGCCGAGGATTTCGCCGTCTGCGAATTGGATGCCGATGTAATCTGCGCTTTCGGCGTCTTCGCCGAGGAGTGCTTGATCAAAGCAGAAGTCGCGTACGAGTGTGGTGGCTTGCTTGTGCGCTTTTGTGGTAAGTGCATCGCTCATGGCCTCAGGTGTGTAGTAGAAGTGCGTCGTCTTCAGCTGGGCTTTCGCTTCGTCGACGGTGACATTTGCTGCCTGGGCGATGGTGGCGATCATATCTTCTGTCTCTTGTCCGCTGCCATTGAGTGTGGCCATTGCTTCGAACCAAGCTCCGGAGATTGCTTTTGCGAGGTTCGGATCGGCTTTCATTAGGTCGGTGCGCATGACGAAGCCATCGAGGATTTCGCCGGGAATTTTCGATGAATCAAAGACGGAGTTTACCCCAGGTTGTTGCATGAGGCCGAGGGCGTGCGGGTTCCACGTGGCGGTGGATTTTTTTGCGGCGTCATCGCTGGTGAATCCGCTGACGATGCCTTTTTCTGCGCGGTGGGCGAATTTGAAGTCGCTTTCTTTCTGTCCGCCGAGCACGATGCCGCGATAGACGAGGTAGTGACTTACGGTGAATTCTTCGCCGTAAATGGTGGAGCCTTTGAGGTCGGCTACGGATTTGGCTCCGGTGGCGAGCCATTTGTCATTTCCATTTGAGTAATCGCCTACGACGAAGAATGTCGTGTCGATCCCTGCTTGGCTAATGAGGGTGAGGGCGTCCATGGTGGTGACGGGGACGACGTCGATGTTATCTGTTTTAAACGCTTCGATTGAACTAACGTAGCCGAATTCTTTAACGGCGATTTTGATGTTGTTGGCCTTGGCGTGCTTTTCGAGGATGCCGGTATCGGCGAGATACTTGACTGGGCACCAGCCGATGTAGTTACTCCACCCGAAGGTGTAGTCGCCGTCTGCTTCGGCGCTGGCGGATACGGTGAGGGCTGCGGTGAGGGCTGCGGTGATGGCCGCGAGGGTTAGTTTAGCTTTCATGGGTTTTTTTCTTTTTGGTTGGTTTGTTAAGCTTTGAGTTCACTTTCACCGTCGAGAGGCGAGGTGTCACTGGTGCCTTCGGGGGTGTCGGCGGCGAGCATCTCATCGAGGAGATCGAGGCCGGCTTGATCGGCCATGGTGGCTTGGAGTTCGGTCTCGATGGAATCGGCGGAGGCTCCTTCGAGGTCGGATTTGATTTTCGCCTTTTGTTTCATCTGAGCGACGCGGTTGGTTACGGTATTGAGTGCGGAGCGATCCGAAGAGGATTCGAGACCACTGAGACGATCCATGAGATCGGAGGTGGTTTTCGCATCGACGAAATCGGCGATGGCTTGTGCCTTCTGGTTGTCGAGGGCTTTGATTTCGCGTTGGCGTTTCGCGAGTTGAGTCTTGAGTTGATCGAGGCGGTTTTGGCTTTCGTTGAAGTCGGGCTCGATGCGTGCTTGGAGCTCGTCTTCTGTTTTTACCTTTTGTTGGTAATCGATGAAGGCGCGCTGCCATTTCATGACGTCGGCGTCGGACTGGGCGGCTTCGCGGGTGAGGCCTTTTGTCTTGAGGACTTTCGCGAGCTGTATCTTGGCAGCGTCGCGCATCTTGATGGCGTTGTCTTCGCGCTCGAGGCTTTCTTCTAGCCGCTTTTTAGTCGATTCGACATTTGCTGCGAGTTGAGAAACGGCATTGATGAATTCTGCGTGGTCTTTGATTTCTTTGTCCTTTTGGATATCGAAGGCCATGCCGACACCTTCGGCGGAGCTGGTGAAGGTTTCTTCGGCGGCTTTGTTTACTTTTCCGCCTGCCCAGAGCCATTTGAAGGTGAGGAAGCGGCCAATTGCTGTGAGGAGTCCCATAGGTTTTATTGTGTTTTTGGTTTAGAGTTGGGTGGGTGTTTCTTGATGGATGTTTTGAAGAAATTCTTTCATGTCTGTTTCGGCAGCAGCAGCGGCGGCGACAACGTGGGAGAGGCGGGCAGCGGGATCATCAGAGCCTTGTTGGAGGGTGAGATCGGAGCGGCCAGCATCGGCCATGTGGGCGTTTTTTATTGCGGCTTCCAATTCGTTTGAGCGGGCGATGTGTCGGTCGCGTTCTGTGGCAAGTTGTTGGTAGCGCTCGATTTGAAGGGAGTGGGAGGCGAGCTTGCTTTCGAGTGCGGCACTGATGGAGGCGTTTCCGTGTTCCTTTTCGTGGGACCAGGCGGAGTGTTCGTGCTGGAGCAGTGTGATATTGATGGCGGCAAGTGCGGTGTGCATTTCTGCGGCCTGGCTGAGGTGTGCTGCTCCTGCTTGGCGGGCGGACTCTGCGAGCGAGAGGCGCTGGCCTACCATATTTCCTAGTTTTGAAGAGGCGCTGGATTCGAGGAAGCGGGTGTAGTGGGTGTAGGCTTCGGAAAGTTCGGAGGCTTCTTTGGCTGCTTCGGTGAGCCCGATTTTGCGACATTTTTCTTCGATCTCGGGGAGTGCTGAGTGGCGCTCTTTTTTGATCTGCTCCATAAGCCAGTGAACGTGACGCTTGGCCAGTGTCTCGCCGCGCACCCATAGATTGTAGACGAATGCTGCGCCGCCGAGGACTCCGAACACGATGGCGCTGAATACTCCAAAAAATCCCAGCCCAAATGCTCCGGTGAGGAGGGCAAGGCCGCCGGCGAGGGCAAGGGGGATTATCGTGATGGGGGATTGGAGGCATTGATTGCGGACGGCTTTGAAGATGGCTTCTTCATCCGTCAGACTTGCGAGGCTGATTTTTGATGGAGCGTCTTCCTTTTTTGCCATGGGTGATGATATGGAAGATATGGGTGATTAGAGTCCTCCGCGCTCGATAAGGATGGCTTCGACACGGGGGACGCGGCCTCGGTAGGCGCGTGAGCGAGGGTTTTCTCCGGGGCGGAGTTCGGGGGGCTGGGATGAGCCCACTCCTTGAATGCGGAGGCGATCTTCATCAAAGCCGTGGACGAGGATGAGGCGCTTTGCGATTACTTCGGCGCGCAGGCTAGAGAGGTCGCGGTTTTCTGGGCTATCTTCGCCGCCGGTATGGCCGCGAATGATGACGCGATAACTTGGGTAGTTTACGGAGAGGAGTTTGGCGATTTTATCTGCTTCGGCAGCGGCGCCTACTTCGAATTCAGTTTTATTTCGGAATCGAATCGGGCGAACTTGAAGCTTGGCGACTTCGCGGAGCTTATCCCATTCGGCGTCTTCCAGTGGCTCAAAATCGATGAGTGCTTGTCCGTTTTTTCCGAGATTGCGGGGAGCTGTATTTTTAAGGGATTCGACGATTCTTGAATTCACGAGCCGATAGGGATCGGAGATGTCGCTGGAGCCGATCCTGCCGGTGTCCACGAGGACATCTGCACAGGAGAGGATGGTGTCGATGACGCCTTCTTGGGGTTGGATCGTGGAGCCTTGGGTGGCGATGCCGAATTGGAATTGGCAGTTATCATGGAGGTCGAGCCAGTCGATTTTCTTTTGGTCGACGATGGCTTCGATGGCGTCGCGATCAATGTCAGCCCAGCGAGCCATGTCGGTGGTGCGTTCTTCGGCGTGGCGGCGGTAGTGGTCGAGCGAGCGGAAGTAGGCTTTGAAGTAGCGGAGGACATCATCTTCGCGGTTGGCGAGGGTCTTCTTATTTACTACGAAGTAATCGATGATATATCCGGCGAATTTATCTGATCCCCAGACGTAGGTGAGGTTGGGGTTTTTCTTGAGTGCGCGCGAGATATCGGGCTCCCACATGACGAAGGCATCGCCTTGGCCGTTCATTGCTCGGGCGAAGACTTCGGGAGAGGATCCGAGTGGTTTCCGCCAGGAGCCTCGCTGCTTACCTCCGGCGGTGTCGGCGGCGCGGAGATTGAAGAGATCGAGATCTTTAACGGTGATATCGACGAGGAATTCGCTTGGGCTTTCACCGGTGTAGACCCATTCGAGTGAGGCGTCGTTGAGGTCGGTGATGTCGTTGTTTGGGAGTTTATCTTTGAGGGCTACGATACCATCACCGCCATTGGAGCGTGCGATTCCGGCGACGATGACGCCGGGGAAATTGCTGGCATGGCCGTGGATCAGATACTCGGCGGCGGGGATTGCGATGATATCGTATTCGCCTTTGGCTAACTTTGCGACGCGCTCGGAGACGGCAGCTCCATCATCGGTCCAATCGATTGCGAGTCCTTGGCGTGCGGCTTCCTTTTTGGTCTGTTTTGCGGAAGCGAAGAAATACCCGAGGTAACTATCTCCGGCTATCTTGAGTGAAGAGGTGACTTTGGCGTCTGAGATTTCGCGTTCGAATTGCTCTTCTTTTTCTTTTTCAATGGCTGCCTGGTGCTCTTTGAAGAAGGGCTTGATGGCGAACCAGGCTCCTGCGATGAGGGCGCAGGCGGCGAAGATGAGGGTGGCGAGTTTGGAGGCGGAACTCATGGGTTAGAGGTCGGATGCGGCGGAGTCATCGAGTTCGGCGAGGGTTTCTTGCATGGCAATGAGAAGTTCTTGTTCGTCATTTGCGGTGAAGTAGGCTTCGGAGACTTTGCGGAGAGCGTGGGCGCTTTTGATGCGGAAGCCGATTGTGTAGATGGGGACGTGGTATTTTTGTGCGGCGTTGATCCCATTAGAAAATTGCCGTGCGTCGTTGGCTTCCCCATCGGTGACGACGATGAGGCGGATGTCGCCGTAGCGGAGCTGCTGTTGGAACTGGGTGATGAGTGCGTTGGTGCCGGTAAGGATAGCTGAGCCTAGTGGGGTGCCTCCGCCTGCGGAGATGGCTTTGATCTCGGAGGTGAGTGCATCGCGCTGAGCGGTGCCGCGACCAAGTGGGGTGACTTCGCGTCCTTGGGAATTTCTTCCATCGAAAACGAAGAGTCCGATATTAAGATATTCGGGAG
Organism: uncultured Verrucomicrobiales bacterium; assembly: GCA_937922595.1. GTDB lineage: Bacteria > Verrucomicrobiota > Verrucomicrobiia > Verrucomicrobiales > DEV007 > CALAIY01. Next base: position 41,677 of record CALAIY010000019.1, read on the forward strand.
CATTTGCGACGAAGGTGGAGACGGCACGTTTAGCGGCTTCGATGGGCTGGCCGGACATGCTGCCGCTCCCATCGAAAATGATGTAAGCATTCGAACTTGGATCCATGTGTGATCCAGGCGGGGTGGTGTTTGGGACGGGTTCGCGCTCGATTGCGGCTTCTTTGAGTGCTGGGAGTGCCGCCGAAGAGCCCGAGGCTGCATTCATTGGTGAAGCCTTTTGCTGTGTGTATTCGACGGGGGCTTCACCACAGCTGGGCAGTATGAGGGAGACTAAAGCGACGCCTGCGATATTAAGGATCTGATTCATTTTTGTAAGCAGGGGCTGGGGGTTAGAAGTCGATCTCTACATCGTCGCCAACTTCGAGAACTTCGAGGCGCTCAAGGATGATGACGCCTCGGCGGTTTTCTGCGCGCTTTTTAGGGGTGTCTGCGTTTTCGTAGACGGGGGCGGTGGCTCCCCGACCAATGGCGACGATGCGGTTGTTATCGATTTTGAGCTTCTGATTCCGGCAGTAGGTGACGAAGGCGTCGCGAAGGGCTTCGGCGCGTTGGGCGGATTTTGTTTTCAGCGAACGTTCGAGTAGGGTGGCGGTTTGTGCCGTAGGCGGAGATGCCATTTTGAGCACCTTCTGGATTTTTCCGAGAAGGACGGAGTCATTTTTGGCGAGTGCTTGCCTGAGGCGCATGAGGAGATAGCCGTCTGCGTGAGCTTCGATGATCATGGTGGTGCCGGCGTAGGTATCGACGAGTCCCATGGCTTGGCCGAAATAGCTTTTCAGGCTTTCGTCGTCGGAATTGAAGCTGTCTTGGTTGGCTGCAAAGGGGACGGCAAAGTCGAAGAGTGCGGTGTCGCGCTCATTAAGTTCTGGGTTTTCGATGAGGAATTCTTCGATTTTTTGCTGTGCTTGCTCATTGGATTTGAAGACAGACTTGGTTACTGTTACTTCACCGGCGTATTTGAGCCCGGTACTAAGATCTGCCCAGTCCCAGTCGGCGATGGGCATTTCGAAGCGTCCAATGCTGCGGCCTGCTTTTTCGAATGAGATCTGAATTTCTTCGGTGAGGGTTTCCATGCTACGTGTCGTTCCTTGTCCGGTGAAGAAGGCGACGTTGCCGGAGTGGCCGACGAGTTCGGCTTCAGAGAGCATGGCTTCAGTATCGCCAACGAGTCCGGCATCGCCGAGGAGGAGCTTAGCTGAAGCGGCCATGAGCTTCCGGTGACTTGCGTCCGAAGAGGGGAGGTCGCGGAGTGATTCTTCTGCTTTGAGAAGGCTCTTTACGACATTTTTGACGTTCGCTTTGTTTGCATCAAAGTAGTCTTTCCTTACTGCATAAACGTCTGGGATGATTCGGCTTGCTTGCTTGGAGGTGAAGAGGATTTTCGCTCCTTTCACGGCGTAATCGCCTTCGGTGAGAGCGGCTGCATCTGGCGAGATTACCCACACGGCGTCGATATCATCGCGTGCTTCGAAGAGGCCTGGTGGGGATACGATCTTGTCTCCTTTTCCATCGAGTGGTGCGGCGAGCTCGGGGAGGTAGTGGAATTTCACTTTCGAAGGGTCGATTCCGGAATCTTGCAGGACTTTGATTGCAGGGTGCTCGTGTGGTCCGAAGAGCTGGAGTGCGACGGATTTGATGTCTTTGATGGATTTCACCCGGTCACGGACGACGAGGCAATCTCCACCGTTGCTCCAGGAGAGCTGGTAGATGACGACGAGATCGGTTCCGGCGTTTTGGAAGGTTTTCCGTGCCTGGAGGATCATTGGGAGCGTTCCGCGGAGGTAGGGGGATTCGCCGCGGAGGCAATTGGTGACTTGGCTAGGGAAGTTGTCTTCGCGGTAGATCTCGAAACCGGGGAGGATGTCTTTCGAAACGGCGAGCTGGGTCGCGACGTCGGCTCCCCAGGCGATGACGGGGAGGCGTTTGTCGTTGGCGATCGGAGTGAGCGCGGATTTAATCGAGCTTTCGAGTGGTCGGTATTCGACGAGTTCGGCTTTTTGAGCGGGCGAAACGGCGGTGCTCAAGCCGAGGAGGAGGGAGAGGAATGGGGCGAGCGGGTATTTTTTCATGATTCTAGTAAAGCGGGGGGAGGTGGGCAACGGGTGGAGGATAACACGAGAAATAGTTCGTTTCTGTATTTCTGTGGTCACTGCCAAGATGGCAGAAGGTGTTGATAAGCACGGCGCTATCTTTACGAAAAGGTGGGTTTTTTGCGATTATAAGCCTGGGCTTATTTTGGAGGAGTGATGGGGGGGCGTGTCTAATGGAGTCTTTTTTTGCGCATTTGTGAGATTTTTTTGGGCCGATACGGGCGGAGGGTAAGATTTTTTTAATAGCCGGTGGCTCAGTTGGATTTCGATATTAGAAATTTTTTGCCACTTGTGTAAAAAAATATGTGTCTTTTTCAGGCGAATGTCCTTGTTTGAGAGTCTTCTGATGGTTAAGATATATGTAAGTTATTACTTTCTGAGTAGTGAGCTTTGAAAATATCAAAATTATAGAAATTCCACTGGATTTCTCCTTTCTGAACCTTAATCTTTAGCTGAACCCCTCCTTGCAGCTCATGAAACCAAATCGCCTCGATCACACTCTTGCCACATTTACTGCACTTGCTCTTATTGGAGCGGGTAGCTTTCTCTTTGCTCGCAATGATGTGAAGCTTGCGTCTTTTGACGAGATGATGAAAAACGGGCAGGCGACGGTGGATGAAATTGCGAATTTCATTCCTGCTCCGGCAGTTGCTCCTGTGAGCAGCAAGCCTTCGCGGACGGGAATTGCTGTGAAGTAATTTTTCGAGCCTCTACGGCTTTATCGGTCTGCGTAGGGGCGTGCTTGCTTGATGGCAAGCGAGCCCTCGCGGGTGATTTTGAATTCGACCTCCATGGCGAATTCGGCATTTTCGCGGTTGGGATCGTATATTTTGCGGAAGTTTCGCTGAATTATCGCGAGCTGCTCCGAGAGATCGATGGCTTGGGCGCGGGAGAGGACAGTTTCGCCTTCGGCGAGTAAATTAGAGAATCGGGCGTATTGGATTTCATAGGGGTAGGAGTTCGTGGCGAAGTCATACTGACCAATTTGCGAGATGAGGAATTCTTCGGGGAGAGCGTCGGGCTCGGGGTTTGTCACGAGTGATTCGCCTACCTGGGCATTGATGTAGTAGCCTACCCAGCCTGGATCGGGATTGAAGAGATTCCGAGTGACGGCGACTCCATTGGCCTGCTCGTTTTTATACGCAGGATGGCAGAGGACCCCCATTGAGGCTTCTAGGTGAGGGATGCGGGAGAAATCACGCTCAGCAAAGGCTCGATCGGTCCAGGTGCTCGCCCATACCTGTTTGATGGATTTGATTAAGTGACCCTCGTCTGAGTGGTGGGTGAAGCTATCGAAGAGACCTGCTCCATTGAATCCCTCAAGATCTTCGATATTCGCGCTGGAGCGACACCGAATGGGGGTGTTTTGAGGGAAACTGCTTTGTAGGGCTCCGAGGGCTTGGAGGATTTCGGGAGGTGTATTCCCGCGTTTGATGGCTTTGCGGATGTCTGCTAGGCGCTGGACGCGGAACTCGGCGTCGGATTGGAATGTGGGCTCGGCGAGGATTCGGGGGATGAGAGAATCGAGGCCATTGTGGCGGAGAAAATCGTGGTAGAGAGCAAAAGGCACGGCGAAGCCTTCTGGTGCAATGCCGGAGGGGAGCATGCGTCCGAGTTCGGCGACGTTGGCCGCTTTCGATCCGTAGGCATTGGCGTCTCGGTGGCGGAGGGTGTCTAGTGGAGCGATTTCGCGGATCGTGAGGTCGCGGGTAGGGGACTGTGGGGAGGATGGGCGGAGCGTTTCGAGAAAGGCATCGGCTTCCGCTTCTGTGGCGGGAGTGAGGGTGAAGCCATTCGGGATCACTTCGTAGCGGACGGTTGTTCCGAGCAGTGCGACGACATCGTCCCGCGTGGCGGCACCTCGAATAAAGCTATTCGGCACGCCATCCTGTCGGGCGCGAATGTTGATGTGGGAGAGGGGGTTTTGAGGGGTGTCGGTGATGATGCCGCCGGTGCGACCGAGGCTGTTTGGGATGGTGCGGAAGATTGCGATGTCGCGTGCGGTGGCGGTCTCGCCGGGGCCGATGACACGGAGTCGTCCGATGCCGGTGCCGGAATTGAGTGCGGTGAATGCGATATCGCCGAAAAGCGCGGCGCTATCGATAGTGGCGACGCCGGCGTCGCGCAGTGTGTTTCCGCTGGCGCGGAGTAGAGCCTGTTGAGTCTCGCCTGCCGGGTGATAGAGAATGCGTGTATTGATGAAGGGGGTGGCGCGGCTCACCATATTGTAAGCGAGGGTCACGAATTCATCGGCCACTGGATCGGTTGGCCAGAATTCGACGACGTAAACTCCTGGTGTGCCATCGGGATTGATCACGGCATCGTGGGCGAGGATGCTGCCGGCAATGTTTTTGCGATTCGTGTTCGTCCAGTAAGTCTGTGAGTTGAATAAGCGAAGGGCGCTGTTGTAATTGGTGATGTCGGGGCGGTAATCGAGGACCTCTCTGGCAAAGAAGAAATGGGATTCGTGCTTCTTGGTATTCAGGAAATGGAGCGTCGGCGAAGCGGTATCGATATTGCGGATGAGGAATTTTACTTGGAGAGCGCCTGGAGCTCCTGCCACGGGGAACCCGCGAGCCATGCGGTCGAACGTTGCCCGGTCTGGGATTGCGGTCGTTCCATCATCCGCTGGAACTTGGATTGCTGGGTTTAGTGGGTTTTGGTTTCCAAAATAGAGAAGTTCGAAGGGGTCTGGGATTGTGTCGCCATCGGTGTCTACGGGCGACCAGAGAGGTGTCGCGTCGATTCGGTAAAACCCCTTCGATGTCATTGGCGCGGGATCTCGCATCGAAAGAGTTTTCCCATTTCCTGCCACGACGGCGACCACTTCGCCTTTGCCTTCGAGGTCTGCTGAGCGCCAAAGCCGGTAGGTCATCACGGGATCTGAAGGCACCTGAATGGTGAAGCGCCCGTTATCGGTAGCCTCGATTTTATTGAGGGGAACTAGCTCCGCCGAAGCGGTTCCAAACAGGATAAGGATATGTAACAGGATGCGCATAGACCTCACGAAGAGACGGATACGCCGCCGCGTCATTCCACGATACTCTATTTTCATGCTGTCGAAACACCTTTCCGTTTGTCCCCGAGGCACTTTGAAGGGACTCTACCCACAATGTCTCAGCGACTCGCCGAAAACTCTAAAAGCCTCAGAATCATGCTCACGGCTGGATGTGTGGTTGTGATGATCTGGGCGCTGAAAATGTCCCAGCCATTTCTTGCTCCCGTGGTGGTGGCGTTTTTCCTCGCCCAGCTTGCCGCTCCAGTGATGAAGGGAATGCGCAAGAATCGGGTGCCGCTGCCGCTTGCTGTGGCGTTCACTGTGATGCTCAATATTCTTATCGTGGTTGGCTTTGTCGTTGTGAGCGTCAATCTCATCACTGATTTCCAGCCGCAGGTGCGCGATTACATTGCGGCGCTTCTTGCGCGAGGAGACGAATATGCGCTCCATCTTCAAGAGGTAAGGAATATGGAGGATGCTGTCAGCTATTGGAAAGATTTCTCAAGGCCAGGAGCTGAGGCGATTGTTCGTTTTGTTGGTGGAACAGACATCATTGGACGTGTCATTGCGCTCTTTTCGACCGCGTTTTTCATCCTACTCCTCATGGTCTTCATGCTTCTTGAAGGTGGTAAATTCACTGGAAGGATCGCTGCGATACGGCGGCTTCACGGTCCTAACTTCGCTCATCTCGGAACGGTCTCGAAAGATATTCAGAAATACCTCGGAGTAAAAACGCTCGTGAGTGCGGCTACGGGGACTTTGGCAGGTGGGCTCTGCGCATTATTGGGCGTCGAAGGTGCGCTTCTCTGGGGGCTTGTCGCATTTATCCTGAATTTCATTCCTGCCATCGGGTCCGTAGTTGCAGCCGTCCCACCAGTGCTTATCCGGCTTGCGGAGGGGGAGCCCTTCCTCGCGACGATGGTTCTTACCGGCTACATCATCATCAATATTATTTTTGGAAACTTTCTTGAACCTCTTCTTCTCGGACGTCGTTTTGGAGTTTCCACACTCGTCATTCTGATCTCGGTTCTTTTTTGGGGCTGGCTTTGGGGGCCGCTCGGGATGTTTCTCGCCGTCCCGCTCACGATGCTTGTGAAGGTTGTTCTCGATAATACAGAGGACTTCGAATGGATCTCGGTTGCGATGGGAAAGAGCGGCATAAAGCCTCTTAAAGTAAAGTCGGGTGAGCCCGTTGTGGCTCTCCATGAGCAAGAGCCGTGACATCGGCTTTGAAGCGAAAGCTCCCTACTTACTACTACCTTGATCATTTCGATGAGGTCATCCGCTTTGTGCGGGAGCGCTACTCTGATCTTCTGAGTGCGGAACTCGTTCCGCTATTCAGTAGTCTTGATTCCCTTTCCCGAGATGCGCGTTGTCTCCTCGTTCGTCTCTTAAACCGCAAGGGGACGGTATTTTGCCGGACTCAGTTCACTTATTCAGAAATTTCCAATATTCCCGCTGCTTTTGTGGAACTGGAGCAAGCCGGTTTCACTGGGAAACTCCTTCGCGCTGATTTTGACGCCTTTCTGCACTCGCGGACAAAGAAGCAGCTCCTTGATCTTGCCCGCGATTCCGGCTGCGGGATGCGCGGTCTTTCTGCCAAAACGAAAGACGTTCTCATTGCCTACCTGCGTGAAGAAATTATCTTCGCTGATTTTCAATCCTCTGCCGCTGCGACTAACAGTTTCGCTCAGCGCCGGACGGAGTCTTTTGGGTTTCTCTTCTTCCTCCATTTTGGGCATATCACGCCGGATCTTACCTCCTTTACGATGCGTGATCTCGGCCTGGTGAAGACCAATGCTCTTGGAGATCAGAAGAATTACCGAGCCCGTTTTGATGATGCTTCTGCTGCTCGCGACGCCTACTTTTTCGCCCGGCTTGCAGATGAGTTTAAAATCGCACCGCTTGAATCCCTCCTCGTTTTTGCTGCCGATGCTCCTTCCTGGCCAGCAGGGAATCATCCCGAAGCTGCGCGGCTTCGGGTAAAAGCGCTTACTCGGCTGGGACATTTACTTGAGCGTGCTGATGAAAAGGCGGCTGCGCTTACTGTATTTCGATGTGCCGGTGAATTTCCTGCCTCTGAGCGTGCCATTCGTATTGGCTATGCGCTTGAAGGCAAAGACGCCGTCGAGTCTGCGCTTCTAGCGATGATCGAGAATCCTGCTTCTGATGACGAACTCCTTTTTGCAGAGGATTTTTACGCCCGGAAATACAAGAAAAAACGGATGGGAGAGATGTCGTGTATGCTTCGTGAAGCGCCCGTCATTCGAGCTGATGAGTCCCTTCGCGATCAACCTGAAAAGGCTGCTGTGAAATGGTATGCGAGCCAGAAAATTGAAGCTTTCCGCACAGAAAATCATTTTTGGAATTCTCTTTTTGGTATCGTTTTTTGGGATGTGCTCTTTGGGGCAAAAGCGGATCTTCACAGTGGGTTTGATCGGATTCCTTCATCTCTCAAGCAGTGTACATTCTATGAGAGCAATGCTGGGGTAATTGAGCAGCGGCTTGAGGATCTTCAGGACATTTCCCGCTTCGCGGAAACAATCGCCACTCATTCGGATACTTTGAATGGTGTCTTCAATTGGCACCCACCGTCGCTTCCGCTCCTTGAAGTTTTTCTGAAAACGGCACCTCTTGAAGCGATTGCCGTTGTGCTACGTCGCATGGCTGAAGATTACCCTGGCACAAAAAGTGGTTTTCCTGATCTTATGGTGAACCTGTCGGAAGGTTGGACGTTTATTGAGATTAAGGCTGAGGGAGATCAGCTTCGGCGCAATCAGCTTAAGCAGCTGGGTCTTCTTTCGCTCGCTGGCTTTGGGGTGGGGGTTCGTCGTGTCTCTTGGATGGTGGATCCAATGCAAGATTATGTGGTCGTCGATATTGAGACGAATGGCCAAAACGGCCCCTCAGGGCGTATCACCGAGATTGCTGTGGTAAAGGTGCGTGGAGGTGAGGTGATCGGTGAATGGCAATCACTTATCAATCCGGGAAAGCCGATCACCAAATTCGTCGTTAAGCTCACCGGTATTACCGATGAGATGGTACGTGATGCTCCACCATTTGAAGAGAAGGCGGATAGTCTCCGCGAGTTTCTTGAGGGGAGCGTCTTTGTCGCGCATAACGCGACTTTTGATTATGGGTTCATCCGAGCGGCCTACCAAAGAATGGAGCAGCCTTTTCAGTCGCCCACGCTTTGCACCAAAGTCGGTATGCGGCGTTTCTATCCTGGTCTTGCGAAGTACGGGCTGAAAAGCCTCTGTGCTGAATTCGAGATCCCACTAGAATCCCATCACCGGGCGATGTGCGATGCAAAAGCTACGGTGGGGCTTCTTAAGCTTATCAATGATAAGCGCATGGAGCTTCAATAAGGTCTACGTGAGAATCGCTTTCTTTACATGCCCGTGCACGTCGGTGAGGCGGAAGTCGCGACCCTGGTAGCGGAAAGTGAGGCGGGTGTGATCGATTCCACACATGTGGAGCATGGTGGCATGGAGATCGTGCACGTGGACTTTCTCATTGTTATCGATGTAGCGATAGCCGAGTTCATCGGTGCTACCAAAGCTCATTCCTCCTTTGATTCCACCGCCAGCGAGCCAGACTGAGAACGCATTGATGTGGTGATCCCGGCCTGAGCCCTGACCCATCGGAGTGCGGCCGAATTCGCCGCCCCAGATGACGAGCGTATCATCGAGCATCCCGCGATCTTTGAGGTCTTTGACGAGCGCTGCGGAAGCCTGATCGGTCTCGAGGGCGCGCTTGGTAAGATCTTGTTCGATGTCTTTGTGGTGGTCCCAGCCTCGGTGGTAGATCTGGATGAAGCGCGATCCGCGCTCAGCGAGGCGGCGTGCCATGAGGCAGTTTGAAGCGAAGCTTCCATCTCCAGGCTGTTTAATTCCGTAGAGGTCGAGCACGTGTTGAGGCTCAGCGCTCATGTCGGAAAGCTCGGGGACTGAGCTTTGCATTTTGAATGCCATTTCATATTGCGCGATCCGGGTTGCAATCTCGGGATCGTAAGTGCGCTCGGATAGTATGCCATTCAGGCGCTGCACTTCATCGACGACTTGGCGCTGGGTGCTCTGGCAGACGCCCGATGGGCTCCCGACGTAGTGCACCGCATCGCCATGGCTCTGGAACTGGATGCCTTGAAATTTCGAGGGAAGGAACCCGCTCGCCCATTGGCGGGAGGAGATGGGTTGGCCGCCTCCGGAGACGAGGACGACAAAGCCAGGGAGATCTTCGGTCTCGGAGCCGAGGCCATAGAGCAGCCAAGAGCCCATGGAAGGGCGACCTTTAATGATCGACCCGGTGTTCATGAAGGCGTGTGCCGGATCGTGATTGATCTGCTCGGTGTGCATCGATTTGATGATGCAGATGTCATCAGCGATTGAGCCGATGTGAGGGAAAAGTGTGGAGATTTCCTGGCCGGATTGCCCGTATTTTTTGAATTCCGAGAACGAACCGCGTGCTGTGAGTTTAGCTCCCTGGAGCTGGGCTAGCTGCTGACCTTTGGTGAATGACTTAGGAAAGGGCTTCCCGTCGAGCTCGTTGAGCTTTGGTTTGTGATCGAAGGTATCAACGTGGGAGGGGCCGCCTGCCATGCAGAGGTGAATGACGCGCTTTACTCGTGGCGGGACGTGAAAATTGTTTCCGATAATTCCGGAGTTTTTCGCCTGGGCGACGCCGGGTTGGAGGAATGAGGCGAGAGCTGCTCCGCCGAGTGAAAGGCCTCCTCGCTGGAGGAAGGTGCGGCGATTGAGATCGGTGAAATAATTCATAACTTACAAACGCGTGATGGTTTCGTGTAGGTTGAGGATAATGCGGGTGACACTGGTGAGAGCTGCGAGTTGAGCTACATCACCATCTGGTTTTAAGCTGTATCCCGTGGAGAGAAGCTTCGAAGCGTCTTCTCGGTTGTTCTGATAATAGATCAACTGCCGGGTGTAGTGGGCATGTAGGTAATTGCGCTCTGCGTCGCTCGGGACGCGGGAGAGGGCGCGGGTGAAGGCTGTATTGAGTTGGGAATCAAAACTCGTGCCTTTTTTCGAGACGAACGTGGCCAAGCTATGGGCTGCTTCGACAAAGCTCGGGTCGTTCAGAAGGGTGAGTGCTTGCTGAGGTGTATTCGAATTCGGACGGCTTACGGTGCACTCTTCGCGGCTGGGAGCATCGAAGTTTGCAAGCATTGGGTGAAGGAATGTGCGCTGCCAGTGGCTGTAAATACCACGGCGATACTGGTCTTCATTGCGGCTGTTTATATACGCCCGCTCGGGGAAATTGAGGTTCCCGTAGTAGCCTTCAGGCTGGTAGGGCATCGAACTCGGGCCGCCAATTTCACTTTGAAGAAGTCCCGATATGGCGAGGGCATTGTCGCGGACGAATTCGGCATCAAGGCGGCGGGGGGATTGCCGTGCGTAGAGTCGGTTGTCCGGGTCTTTCTCTGCGAGATCAGAGGAGCCTTTTGATGATTGGCGATAGGTGTGGGAATTCACCATGATGCGGGCGAGGTGCTTGATGTCCCAGCCTGATTCTATGAATTCAACAGCAAGCCAGTCTAGAAGCTCTGGATGAGTGGGCCATTCGCCTTGATTGCCCAGATCTTCGAGTGTGCGTGAGATGCCGTGGCCAAAGAATTGAGCCCACAAGACGTTCACGAAATGGCGTGCTGTGAGCGGATTTTCTGGATTAGTGATCCACTTTGCGAGATCGAGACGGGTGGTTTGTTTGGATGGATCGCCACCGAGGAATGCAGGGGTGGCGGGCTGAAGGACTTCGCCTGAATTGTCCTGCCAATCGCCACGGGGAAGCACGCGGGTGACGAGGGGCTTCTTCCTCTGCTCGGTGACCATTGTGTATGCTTTTCCTTTGTTTAGGGCAGCGATTTCAGTGCGGAGTGAATTTGCGCGTTGGCGGGTGTCTGAGGGCGTCTTCGAGGAGGCGAGCATCTGGACGAGCTTGGCGTTAGTCTTCGGGTCGGTCTTATGGCCTTCTGGCGCAATGCCGTGGCTCACGAGTGGGCTCACGGAGATGCGGAATGCATTCACCGATTTACTGTGAAGCTTCAGCTCGAATGGCTTCAAGGTCGGGCGCTTCAAGTGGTAGATGATGGAGAGGTCGCTGCCTTCAGCTGCTTTTTCGGAGGCTCCGAAATTCCACCCGTCCTTGGTGGGGGGGATATCGTGTCCATCCTGATATCCAGTGGTGCTGCCGCCATTCGGGATTCCTACGAGAAAGCCATCTTGGGGGAGTTCTCCTTTGTTGTCCTTCTTACCCTCTAGATCGGGAGTGGTAAGCTTGATGTGTGCTGAGGAGCCGTCACGGGTGTTGCGGTTGCTGCTGGCTTTTGTTGCGAGAACTTCAATTTTTACAGTGGTGACTGGGAAGTCCTGAGCTGGGAATTTGAGGGTGAAAACCTCGTCTTTTTTGGGCTCACCGCTGAGTTGAACGATGTTGTTCTTAAGCGTCTCGAATGAGGTGTCTTTTTGGGCTTTGATCGAATTTGGAGTGAGCGCGTGCCATTCTTCTTGCGAGGCAAAGCGGATCCTTTCAGGCGCTTTTGTCTTGTCTGCAAGGTCGGTGAGCTGATTCCATAGTCTTGCAATTTTGGATTTCAGAAATGGGGACTCAACAACGATCTCGGGAGGAAATGGGTGGTGGTTGTGGTAACCTCGGAGGTCTGGGTTTGGTGTGTAGCCGTGGTCGGCGTAGATGCCCCATTGTTTTACGTCGGAGAAGAAGGCTCCCATCGCGTAGAAATCCTTAATCGAAAACGGGTCGAACTTGTGATCGTGGCACTCACAGCATGCCATGGTTGAGCCGAGAAATGCTGTAGATACAGCGCGAACCCGATCGGCCTGGTATTTCGCCAAGTATTCCTTTGCCTGAGCGCCGCCTTCACGGGTCATCATATTCAGCCGGTTGAATCCAGTGGCTACGATCTGTTCTGTATCTGCCTCTGGGAGAAGATCGCCGGCAAGCTGCTCGGTGATGAATTCGTCGTAGGGTTTGTTCTTGTTAAAGGCATTAATTACGTAATCCCTGTAGGGGAAAATGTGCTGATTCTGATCGCCGTGGTATCCGACGGTGTCGGCAAAGCGCACCATATCGAGGTAGGGTACGGCAAGGCGTTCGCCAAAATGAGGGGAGGCGAGAAGCTCGTTGGCGTATTCCTCTACCGCTTTGTCGGCATTCGCTTTGTGGGCTTTCACAAAGGCTCCGACGCGCGCAGGAGTGGGGGGGAGGCCGGTGAGGTCGAGGCTGAGACGGCGTGCAAGGATTGCGGACGAGGCTTCGGGAGAGAATTCTACGCCCGCGGCGTCCTGGCCGGCCGCGACGAAATTGTCGATGGGGGTTTCGATGGAATCGGACTGGGAGTTTTTCGGAAGTGCGGGGCGCGTCGGCGCTACATAGGCCCAGTGCTTGGCATATTCGGCACCTTCATTCACCCACTGGGTGAGGATTTCGCGGTCGCGATCCGTGAGTGGCTTGTGGATATCCGCTGGTGGCATCAGCTCATCATCGCCGTCATCAGATGGATCAATGTGGGTGCGGTAAATGATCTCGGAGGCTTCGGCATCACCAGGGACGATGGCTCCGGCGGCAATTGCTGCGTCGCGGTCGTCTAGCCGGAGATCCGCTTTGCGGTCGGCTTCATCAAAGCCGTGGCATTGGAAGCAGGTGTTCGAGAGGATCGGGCGAACATCGCGGTTAAAATCGATTTTCTCCGATGCTGATAGCGCGACCGGAGTAAGGATGAGGAATTTGGCAAAATGGCTTAGCGTCATTGGAAAAATGGCTTCGAGTAGCATACGGTCTAAAGTATAGAATCATGCATTTTTTTGAGCGTTTACCCCAATTGAGGGCATAGAGAAAACGGATGTGTGATCATTTCGATTGGGAAAAATGCTATCAGGAGAAAACCGCTCGCTGGGATAAGGGGGCGCCCGTCCCTGCTCTGGTAGATTGGCTAACAGAGAGTGCTGCTCGTGGCGGGAGTGTAGCAGTCCCCGGATGTGGGCATGGGCATGAGGCAGCCGCAGTGGCACGAGCGTGGCCGAAGGCGGAAGTCGCCGGGATTGATCTCTCGGAAACCGGCATCGAGGGCGCGCGGGATAATTACCCGCTCGCAAATCTTCGATTCGAGGTCGGTGATTTTTTCGCAGGCTCGGCCGAGGGGGATCTCACTGCAATTATTGAGCACACCTGCTTTTGTGCCATTCCTCCGCAACATCGAAAGCTCTATCGCGACACCTGTGTGCGTCGGCTGGAGAGAGGCGGTTTACTCGTGGCCGTGTTTTATCTGAACCCGATTGAGACTGAAGATGATCCGGATGATGGGCCTCCTTGGGGGGCTTCAGTGCCCGAATTGGATGCGTATTTTGGGGAGCATTTCGATGTGATTCTTTCGAAAGTGCCCAGTCGAGCATTCCCTGGGAGAGAGATGCGGGAGCTATTACGTGTTTTGCGGAAAAAATAAGAATTGGGAAATTCGCGAAAAATTGTCTCAGTTTACTTGAAATTTCATAAATCTGAAGTTTCTTGGGATTCTAATGTTCGGCGACCCTTACAATAATGATCTAGAGCGTTGGGAGATTGCGGAGCGAATTGCGGAGAAGGAGGCGAGGAATGCGGGGAAGGTGCCATTTTGGAGAAGGCCAAAGGTGATTGCGATGGGTGTGCTAGGTGTCTTCGCGGCGGCTGGAATTCGCGGATTGAGTGTCGATAAGAGTGTGGTGCCTGCATCACGGCTTTCGGTGCAGACTGCTGGATTTGATGGCGGTGGGTTTGTGAAAGCAGGGGCGTTTGGGACGCTGCACAGGGAAGGTGAAAACGCTAAATTTTCTAAATTGGTTCTTCGCACTCCTGATGCTGCTGCGTGGCCGCAATTGGATCGAGCACGACGTGAAGAAGGGCGTGCGCTTGTGCGAGAGATGCTTCGGGAGCCTTTTGATGGTGATTGGGAGTTTCTTAGCCGGAATCTCAGGGGTGGGCTTGATCAGGCGGGCGCTCAGGCGGCGGATTGGAATGATATCAGTCTGCACTGGAGCCACACCCGCTCGGGAAATGCTCGGATGCTTCGCGCATACCACCAAGGTGTTCGAGGTTTGGCTGGCGGAATGGCGTATCATTTTGTGATCGGGAATGGCAGTGGTGCAGGCAATGGTGAAATCACGATTGGCGAGCGCTGGGAAAACGGCATTTCGAGTGGTGCCCCAGTTTCTCCGGAGTCGGTATCGATTTGCCTTATTGGTGATGGCGATCCCACAGATGCTCAGGCGGCTGCACTTCGTGAGCTGGTGATTTATCTTGAGGCGAAAGTGGGTGAGTTGATCACCCGATAGTTTCTATCTCGGATTGCGGGGCGTATGTCCTCATATGAAAATAGGTATCACCGGCGTCACTGGGTTTATTGGGCGTGCCCTTGCTGCAAAAGCGCGCGAAAATGGGCATGAAGTAATCGGCTTCACGCGAAATAAGCAGGCGAGGCTTCACTTTGTGGATGAGACCCGCCATTTCGGGGAAGTCGTTAATGTCTCGGGGCTTGATGCGGTGTGTCACCTCGCAGGAGAATCGGTGGTGGGGCTTTGGGCGAATGAGAAGAGGCGCAAAATTCGCGATTCGCGAGTGAACGGGACGAGGGCAGTGGTCGAAGGGTTTCAGGCGGCGGCAGAATCTGAGTGCCCGTCAGTTTTAGTCTCATCATCAGCAGTTGGCTACTATGGTGATCGGGCAGATGAAGAGCTTAGTGAGTCCTCTGATCCGGGGCGCGGTTTCCTTACGGAGGTGGTCGAGGCATGGGAGAAAGAGGCGAGGGCTGCTGAAGCGCTCACACCTCCGGCTCGTGTCGTCTGTGTGCGCACGGGAATTGTGCTGGGAAAGGGTGGGGGAGCCGGGCCGCTTTTGAAGACGGTCTTTAAATCCGGGGTTGCTGGTCGCCTCGGCTCCGGTCGGCAATGGATGCCATGGGTTCATGTCGATGACGTCGTGGGGATTTATCTGAAAGCCTGCGAAGATGCAGCAGTCTCTGGGGCTGTGAATGCCGTCACCGCAGCTGTGCGGAATCGTGATTTTACCAAAGTGGCAGCTTCGGTTGCCCGCCGCCCTGCGATTATCCCTGTTCCGGCGTGTATCCTGAGGACTGTGCTCGGTGGTTTTGCTGAAGAGCTGCTTTCGAGTAAGCGAGTTGTTTCCAGTAGTGCCCGTGATTTTGGCTACGCATTTTCCCAGCCGGATCTCGAAGGTGCGTTGAAAGACGTTTTTAGTTGATCCACAAGGCACGGGCGGGGACGGTCGTGCATGGCATCCCCGCAAAATACGATCGGCATCATTTATGATTACGATCAGACGCTTAGTCCCACCTACATGCAGGATGCGGTGCTCTTCCCAGCGTTCGGGATTGACCCTGCTGCATTTTGGAAAAAATGTAGCGAGCTTGTCGATGATGAGGGCTACGACAATGAGCTGGCCTACCTCAAAGCGATCCTTGATTACCTTCAGCTAGACACCCCGACAAATGCGGAGCTTGAGAAGCTGGGCGAAAAGCTCGAATTTTACCCGGGGCTTCCCGAGATGTTTGGTGAGCTCGATGTCATCCTTACTGATGCACATCGCGCCATGGGGATCACGATCGAGCACTATATCGTGAGTTCTGGGATGAAAGCGCTGATCGATGGGTCGCGTCTCGCTCCATATTTAAAGGCTGTTTTTGGCTGTGAATTTGCCACCGATAAGGAAGGCCGAATCACCTTTCCGAAGCGCGTCATCAGCCATACCCAGAAAACTCAGTATCTTTTCCGGATCAATAAAGGCCTGCTCGATCCCACCGAGGACGTGAATGATCACATGCCGCCGGAGCAGCGCCCCATGCCGTTTTCAAATATGGTCTACGTCGGTGATGGCCCCACCGACGTTCCGTGCTTCACCGTGATGAAGAAAAATGGCGGCCAGGCAATCGCCGTTTACAATCCCCATGATCCTACCCGGAAAAGCTTCCGTAAATGCTACCAGCTCTCTGCTCACGCCGACCGAGTGAACCACATTGCCCAGGGTGATTACCGCGAAGGCTCACACCTTCGTCTCATCTTAGAAGAGATGATCACTGAAACCGCCGACCGCATCCTCGAGCGCCGCAGGGCAGAGATCGCCGATAGCACTGTCGCTGCACCAGGATTCTGATTCGATGTTTATAACTTTCGATACTGCACTTTACTATATCAACTGCGCCGTCGTCTCTGGTGTCTATGCTGTCGTGCTCGTGTATTCTGCCAGTGCTTGGATCCGAAAGCGTAAAGACTACTTTTGGATGCTCGCGCTCTCCAATTTCCTCGGGTTTGTTTTTAGTTTCGGAAGCCTCACCTTTGCTACAAAGCTATCTACCGAGGGATACCAGATTTTTACTCGCTGCTGGTATTTCGGAAGTATCGCTGAGATGCTATTTTTCGCCGGAGCAATCATCAAGATTTTTCGTGCGCTGGAGCGAGGTGATAGCCTTTAATCTTAAACCTTAAATCTTTCCTTCTTTGAAACACCTCTATTTTCTCGGCATCTGCGGTACCGCAATGGGCTCCGTCGCGGCGGCATTCGCTGAACTTGGCTATAAAGTTTCCGGCTCAGACGCCGGTGTCTATCCACCGATGTCTACCTTCCTTGAGGATAAAGGCATCACGCTTCTCAATGGCTTCGATGCCTCGCATATCACCGATGATGTGGATCTTTAT
>CALAIY010000020.1 GCA_937922595.1 uncultured Verrucomicrobiales bacterium
GCCATAGACGCCATCCGAATCCTGCAACAATGCACCAAGCCCTAAAACCCAGAGCCCCCCAAGGCTTACTCCCAAAAGAGGCACCAAACTCCGCCAAGAAGATTAGCCAGCACAGGCCAATGAGCGCACCTCACGCAGCCAGAGCACCATCCGACCTGCGGGAACTCGGCAGCGAGCTTTTACCAACATCATCCTCCAACGGTAGCGACGCCCGCCCCTGCCTCCGGTGGCCGCCGGTTCGATCCGGTCCCGTAAGCTCGCTGCCTAGCTCTAACTCGGGCGCGCGAGGGAAGCGGGATTAACTAACCGACGGGGTAGTGATCT
The DNA here is from genome assembly GCA_937922595.1 of uncultured Verrucomicrobiales bacterium. Classification (GTDB taxonomy): domain Bacteria; phylum Verrucomicrobiota; class Verrucomicrobiia; order Verrucomicrobiales; family DEV007; genus CALAIY01. The sequence goes on from CALAIY010000020.1 coordinate 325, forward strand.
TTCAAGTGTCAACAGATGTTGACCGGCCCCATTTTAATTTCGAATCCAAACTAACATGCTACCAAAAACCTCCTAAAGAACGTCCACTTTTACAGAAAGAATGTTGCTTAGTCCTATTACTTCACGACTCTATTTATCTTCGTTGAACTTCTTACTATACCCGACTCGAAACGAACTTGAAAGCCGCCAAATGAAGACCTGAGTGCCCCCTCGCCACCGTCAATTATCAAATAAATCCATGTCTCATGCCTTCCTTCACCAACTACTTGAAATGGGCTACCGGCAATCTCCCGAATATCTGACTGGCTCAGTCCTGCCTGAATCCTCAAATATGCTGCCTCAAGATCTATTGAATCTCCTTTGCAGCTTATAAAAAATACCCCAATCACAAATAATTGTATAGTATTTTTAAAACATCCTAAATAGTGACTCATGTTATGCAAAATTAAACTATTACTTTCAGGTGAGGTTCAAATCATCAAACTCACGATATTGAGGAATTACCATTCAATAGAAATTTGGTGCCCCTGAGTACCTTCCCCGTGATGAGAACTCAACGTCCCATGTTCTCTCTCGATCTCTGACAATCTTCCTTGAACTTCACTGCAAGATCCCTCGGTAACATAGCCACTTGGATTAACCGCGATACGCCTAGAGGTTCCAATCTGTGGAAATGTGGAGTACGAGGCAACACAACATCGAGGGCATTCGGGATCACGTGATTGAGGTGACTGCTCGGCGCATTTTTTTATCGCCAAGCTAGCGACTTTTTCTTCGGCTTTTTGTGCAAATAGATTAGCGAGCCAATCGAGCGCTGCCAAAAAGCCTCCGCGATTTGTCGAAACTGATCCCGGCAGAGTATCTGCCCTAGGATTTTTGGGACCTGGTGCGGGTGCGGGTCCATCAAATTTTGGCGGTTCTGCGTACCTGCCAGCACCAGGAGTTCCTTTTTCATTCCTCCATGCACCTGTTCGAGAAGATCCATTTTCCTGGAACACAGGCCCTCTCCCCAATAAATCAATCAAATTCACCGCATCGTTCCCGAGCATCCCATAGAGGTTCACCCCACCCCTTTCAGCAATAGGATCCCGGCTCAGCCACCTCCCCGTATTTGAGTTATAATACCGGTAGCCGTAATAGAGCACACCCGACGCGCTTTTCGTAGACCTAGCCCCATTTTTCCTATGCAACTCAAGGGCTTGCGGCTCGATCTTGTAGGCGAACTTTTGGCGCGGCGGATTTTTTTCCCAGACGCGGTTTTTTTCGCGGGGGTACGTTTTTGCTGAACGCGCTGCTGTGTTCGAGTAGGCCATCGACAACGCTACTTTAAGCAGCTTTTGCGGCTAAAGGAAGAGCTTGCGCAACTTTTTGGCCAGGCCGGGGCGGTCGAGCTTGCGCTCTGCGACCGCGATCATTGGGGCGTAGAGTGCCATGGGGTCGATCTCTTCGATGGTGACGCCGTTGCCCTTGAGGAAAATGGTGGCCGATGCTGCGGCGGTGCGCTTGTTGCCGTCGAGGTAGGCTTGGGCTTCGGCGATGTGGAAGGCGTAGGCGGCCGCGATTTCAAAGAGATCGCCGCCTTCGTAATAGAAGACGTTCCGTGGGTGCATGGCGGCGGCTTCGAGGCCGCCGGGGTCGCGTGTCCCGGCGAGGCCGCCGTAGGTGGCGAGGCTGCGCTCGTGGATCTTTTCGATCTGCTCGAGCGAGAGGAAGCGGGGCTCGCTCACTTGGCGAGTTCTTTGAGCAGCGGGTCGTAGTGCTCGAAGACGGTGTCGGCGGCGGCTTCGAAGGCGTCGCTTCCGATCTCGTTACCGGTGTTTTCTTCGAGCGCGATGGTGACCATTGCGGAGGCGGTGCCGCCGAGGGTGAGGGGCTCGGCAAGCGTGACGGTGCCGTCGGGGGCGACCGTTGCGGGGATACTCTTCAGGGTCGTGCTCATGGTTTTAGTTTAGCGCGTTTTGGGGGTGTTGTCTCCCAAGTGTTGGGCGCAGCGGCGCTTGGGTGCGATGTCTCGTAAACGCTTCGCAGGTGGCTGATTGCCACCTCGGTGTAGATCGCCGTGGTGTCGAGCCTCGCGTGGCCTAACATTTGTTGGACGAGGCGCACGTCGGCACCGCCTTCTAGCATGTGCGTTGCGCAGCTGTGGCGCAGCATGTGACAGCTTCCGGGTTTGCTTACTCCTGCTTTTTGGCGGTGCGGGCTACCCAGTTTCCTATGTAGGCGGGGCTCATTCTTGCT
>CALAIY010000021.1 GCA_937922595.1 uncultured Verrucomicrobiales bacterium
TTACTGCAGCGCCAAACTTGAAGTGGTGCGGGACGATTCGACGACGCACACGCGGGTGCTTGAGGAAGTGGCGGGTGACGTAAAGGTGATTCGAATGCAGAACGAGTTGGAGCGAATCGACCGCGAATGGGAGGCGGAAAAGGCCAAATTTATATTGACCGGGCAGAATGGAGGGAAGCATTTACCTTCGAAAAAAGGTGCAGCACTCAATGCTGTGATCGCAATAGTGTTTGGGTTAATCGTCATAGGAATGGGAGCCTTTATCGGATCGTTTTTCGTATTGGGAGGTTCCGCTTTTTTGATATTCGGATTCCTCATCGTGGGGCTAGGAATCATGAGTGCGGTGGGAGGATCGGCGAAAGCAGAGCGCTACGAAAAAGTGCGTGCACGTTATGATGCCAGAAGATCCGAATTGGTGGAGAAGCTAGACGTAGGTAACTGATGAAAGCATCGTTTCCGCTTCGATACCGTCTCTAAGGTTTTCCGAGCTCCCGCGTTTTCTTGATCGTGGGATACTTCACAAACCTCATTGCTGCGCTTTTCATTTTTTCAGCGGCACCGGCGCAGAAAATTCCTCCGTTTCAACCTCCAGATAAAGCCGAGCGACGCGCTGCTCTTGGTGATGTCTCTGGGCTCTCGAAAGCTTGGCAGGAAGCTCTCCGTGACGATAGGTTTGAGCCAATGCTCGAGCCAGGCTAGCATGATTGGCTCGCCCGAAAACAGGAATTCCCTCAGTCGCTCGCCGCTTATACTATCGCGCGCCGGCTCAAAATCTTGCGCGGCCAGCGCACGATCTACCTGCTCCCGATGGGGAAGATCCCACTCCGTATGTGCCGTTTCTCGAGACTTATTACGGGCTTCCGGTGAGAGTTCTCCCTGCTGATCGGGGAAACCGCTTTCTCTTCGGGCGCGCGCGGTTTTTTGGGCGGAACGACCCACCTCGCGTCGCCGTCGTGAGTAGCGCCCGCCTCCAAGGGGATTTCCTCCGCATGGCGAAACTCCTCGCTCACGAGACCGGCCACCTTTTCGGTCTCGCCCACTGCGTCTACTACCGCTGCCTCATGAACGGCAGCGCCCACCTCGCCGAAGCCGATGCCCGCCCGGTGAACCTCTGTCCAGTGTGCCTCCGAAAGCTCGGGACAGCGGTGCGCTTTGATCCGGAGAAGAGGATGGGGAAATTGAAGAAAGATATTCGTAACGAGTGATTTACACTGTTTCAGACGGGGTGTCGCAATCTATATAATCCCTAGTGTACAATCTGCGAGGGCTATGGTGTACAATTTGCCGGATTGCTAATATGCAAATTGCCGATACTCTAGTGTACAAATGGACGCAGATTACTATTTACCCCGCCCGATCCGGGAGTCGATCGTGGTTGCCCTCGCCGATACGCCGGTGGTCTGCTTGCTTGGGCCACGGCAGGTGGGGAAAAGCACGCTCACCAAACGGATCGAGCCTGATCGAGCCTATTACGACCTCGACAATCCCCAGATTTTTTCCGCAGCCTCCGAAGACCCTTCGGGTTTTATCGAGGCGCTTCCCGAAAAGGTGACATTGGATGAAATCCAACGGCTCCCGGAGCTGATGCGGGCGATTAAAATATCCGTGGATCGCAACCGGAAGCCCGGTCGGTTTCTCCTTACAGGATCCGCAAATCTGCTTCTTTTACCACGTCTTAGTGAGTCGCTCGCAGGGCGGATTGAAATCATTGATCTGCATCCACTCACCGAATCAGAAAAAGAAGAAACACCGGGTAAATTTCTCGATACCTTTCTTGGTGGTGGGTTTATCCCAGAAATGAAAGAGGTAGAGCCAAATGCCGAACTGATGAATCGGATGTTAGCGGGTGGGTATCCTGAAGTTATCGGAAGAACCCACGTGAGAGCTGGGCAATGGCACGAGCAATACCTGAAGGCGTTGTTCGAAAGAGACGTTCGGGACGTTTCTAATGTGAGAGACATCGCAGAGCTTTCCCGTCTTCTTGAAGTGCTCGCGTACCAAGGGGCTTCGTTATTGAATATCAGTAACCTCAGCCGGGATCTTAAAATTGCCCGGCCTACAGCCGATCATTACCTCCAAGTTCTCAAAAGACTGTTTCTCGTGCGCGAGTTCCCGGCGTGGTATAAAAACCGGGCAAAACGCCTCATTAAAAGCCCGAAGATTCACCTTCGCGATAGTGGTCTTGCTGCGACGTTGATGGGTTTGGATACGGACAGTTGGATCACACGGCGAAACGAATTCGGAACGTTACTGGAATCATTTGTGGTTCAGCAATTAACGGCCCAAGCCGCGTGGACAGATCCGCGGATCAAATTATTCCACTACCGCGACCGTGATCAGGTGGAAGTCGATTGTGTGATTACGCGTGGATCAAAAGTATGGGGAATCGAAGTGAAGCTAGCGCGCTCCGTTGGTCGGGCGGATGCAAAGGGTCTCAAGCGTCTGGCCGAGGTGGCAGGAGACGATTTTCAAGGGGGCATTGTGCTCTACGCTGGAGAAAGCACAATTCGCCTCGGAGATGATCGGTACATGGCAATACCGCTGTCGAAGCTCTGGGAGCTGTAAGGGTGCAAAAAAACGATCACGGCGTCATTTCTTCGAAGGCTCCGCCCTGGAAGAGGCGGGTGTTTTCGGGGAGGTTTTTTTTGAGGTCGGCAGTGAAGCCAGATTTGGAGAAGAGGGCGTAGCTGGGGGCGAAATCTTTTAGCTTGGTAAGTTTTGCGGCGCGGGTCTGGAGGGATTCGAGATCGGCGCGGTTCATCTTGGTTGTAGTCCATTTGCATTCGCCGAAGAGGGCGTTGCGGTCGTGCCAGTTAATGGCGAGGAGATCTATCTCGGCGTGGCGGTCCGAGAAACTTTCCAGGAGCTGCTCCGAAGTGGTGCGGTAGCCGGTCCAGTAGAAGCTAGGTGCCTTGCTGGTAGCCGCCCAGTGGCGGAGCAGGGACGTCTTTCCAATTCGGCGGCGCCCGTAGAGGACGAGCATCTGCGCCTTCCCAGATGTGGTGATGGAGGCGAGGTCGGCCAGCTCGCGGGTGCGTTTTTTAAAGGGTTCGGAACTCACGTGGTCAGTATATTACTGGGTATGTAAGTCGAATCACTGTGCGGGTAACGGAGCATGTGCTAGTGAAGGCGGCCTATGAGCAAAGCTCCGAAAAATTACAAGAATCACAAAGTGGGTGGCGAGACATTTGCCCTGCTCGATCTCGATTGCCGGGATGTAGAGGTGCGGGTACTCGAAGAGATGGATGCGGGCGTGCAGGTGTATTATGACCGCCGGTGGGGGGCGACGGGGATTTTTTCGGAGTGGGCGCTGGCGAAGGAAAACCGGGGGAAATTTGAGGGGAAAAATATCTTGGCACTCGGTGCAGGCATCGGATTGGAGACGCTCGTTTTTGCGAAGCTGGGCGCCCACGTATGGCTCAATGATTTGGCGCCAGTCGCCCTCGAAATGTGCGTGGAACAGCTGGAGGCAAATGGGCTGACGAATTACACCGTGCTTCTCGGCAAATGCGAAGAAGTGCCGCTGCCGAAAACTCTCGATCTCGCAGTGGGCTGCTTTTTCATTTACAATAAGACGACCGCCGCAGCCATGTCGGGATTCCTTGAGCGGTTTCCAAAAGAAGTGATCTTAGTAAACGAAAACCTCGATCCATTTCCCAAGTGGCTCGCCGAGCAGGAGCGCGAAGTGGTATCCGTATTTGAAGACGGGGCGGCGCGCTGTGTTTCTATCGCTGCGAGTGAGCGCTGAGAGAGTTGTTCGGGCGCGATCACTATTCGGGGCTATGTTGGGGGATGATGGAGTTTTTCCAGGAAACCAACGCGTTCGGAGCATTCCTCTTCTTCCTTGCCGCGAATACTGGGATTTTTATCTGTTCCGTTATTTTTTGTTGGGCACTCGGAGTGGTGTTTTCGAAAAAACGGATTTTCGATTCTTGGGAACCGCTTCGACTCACTGAGGCATTCGCTGCTCTTGGGGCAATTCTTCTGAATTCAGGCGTATCAGTAGCGGGTTGGAAATTATGGATCGAAGGCGCAATTGTCCTGCGGGAAGGTGGCCTTATTGGAAGCTTGTTGGATTGCTTTGTGATGATATTCGCGATGGATCTTGGGATGTATGTTTTCCATCGGCTGGCGCATCTACCGTTTGTCTTCAAGATCGTTCACCGCTTTCACCACCGGCATGAGACTACAAACCCAATCAGCCTTTTCGTGCTTCATCCGATTGAAGTGCTCGGCTTTGGCGGGCTAATGATAGCTTTTCTCGCCGTTTACCCGATGACTCTCCACGGGCTACTCGGATACCTGACGCTTAATATCGTATTCGGCACTTTGGGCCATTCCGGAGTTGAGCCGTTTCCTCGAAAATTGCGTACAATCCCGCTATTGAAATATGTAGGTACATCTACCTTTCACGCAGAGCACCATGAGCATCCCAAGTATAATTTTGGGTTCTACACGCTGATCTGGGACAAGCTTTTTGGGACGTTAGATCCCGAATACAATGCGCGTTTTGATGGTATTCGCTCTAGCGAGTGACGCCCAGATGAACGGAGATAGCTGTAGTGCTCTTGGTCTGGCCTTCGGGGAGCCGCAAAACTTACTTCCGGCGGCGTGCGAAGAGGGCGGTCGCAAAACCGAACAAGGCGGTGAGCGTGCGCGCTGGCTCGGGGACGGCGGCGGGTGCCAGTGCGGCGAGGATGTCCGAGCGGGCGGCTCCGAGGAAGATATTCCGTTGTGACGTGGTGCTGAAATTGATGTTGCTTCCAAGGCCTGTGATGCGGCCTGTGCTCCCGAGGATGCGTCCGGTGGCGTCGGCTCCAGTGGAGGCGGTGCGGGAATTAGCCATGTAGATGGCGGCATCATTGCTGACGATGAGCCTGCCATTGATGTTGCGCGCATCGTTTCCAAAGAAGCCGACTGCAGTTCCCGAAAAATTGAGATTTCCGCTGAGATTACTCGTGCGGTCGGCGAAAAAACCACCGCCGGAAGCATTAATATCACCGTTGATATTGATGTTTGGCTGGGCGTTTAAGGTGACGATTCCTGCAAAAAGATCGATACCACCACTGATGTTTCCACCTTGGATATCGACGTTTCCATTCTGGACATCGAGTCCGCCACTAATATTGGCGTTGCCTGCTATCTGGAGATCTCCCCCAGTGAAATCGAAGCTTCCGCTGACGTTCCCCTGGGTAAAACGCACCTCGCTATCAGCGACGGCGTCCAGGGTGAGATTGCCGTTTATATTACCACGGATTTGGAGCAGATCATTCGCTGCCGTGAGGAAAATGGAGCTGGCATTGGAAGTGAGCGTGTAGCTATTTCCCCGATTAATGCCGTCGACAATAATTGCCGCGGGCGCGGAAACTGCTCCGATAAGCAGAGCAATTCCCGACAAAAATGGATAGCTGGAAGGATGAATCACCTCTTACACTATCATTAAATTGTGAAAATTCTAGTTAAAATGTGTCCGCTACGGTTGACTTCCCAACGGTGCCATCGACAATCGGCCTCCCAAAATGCTCAGTTAGCTCAGGGGTAGAGCACCTCGTTCACACCGAGGGGGTCATTGGTTCAAATCCAATACTGAGTACCATTTTTTGCGCTGAATTAGATGGCGATTTAGGGGGAGTTTACTCTAAGGCGTCTAGGAATTTGCCTGGGTTGAGGAGGGCTTTGGGATCGAGTGCTTTTTTGAGGCGTTGGTGGAGCTGGGCGGCTCCGGGATCGATGGCGTCGGGGAACCAGCGGCTTTTGGCGATGCCTACGCCGTGCTCACCGGTGATGGCTCCGCCCCAGGCGATGACTTGGCGGAAGAGGCGATCGAGGGCGGCTTCGGCGGTTTCTCGCTGGGCGGGATCATCCATGTCTTCGACCATGAGGTTTACATGGATATTACCATCTCCGGCGTGGCCGAAACAGGCGACGGCGATTCCGGTCTCTTTTTGGAGTGCGGAGGCGAAGGCTACAAGATCGACAAGTCGGCTGCGGGGGACGACGACGTCTTCGTTGAGTTTCGTGAGGCCGGTGGCACGCAGTGAGTAGGAGAACTCGCGGCGAAGTTCCCAGAGTGCGTCGCATTCTTCGGGGGTCGTGGCGGTGGCCACGGAAACGGCGTTGAGCTCATCGCGGATGAGAGCTTCTAGTGTGGCGGTTTCTGAGGCGACCGAGCCGGGCTGCCCATCGAGCTCGAGGAGGAGGTGGGCTTGGCCATCGGGTACCATTTCTGCGCCTTTGTAATTTCGCGCTGCTTCAAGGGTGAATTGGTCGGTGATTTCTAGGGCTGCCGGAAGATAGCCAGCTCCTAAGATACGTTGCACGGCATTCGCTGCTTCGGGGAAGGTGGCAAAACCGGAAGATAGCATTGCTCGTGATGGGGGGTGCGGGATCAGGCGCACAGTGATTTCGGTAACGACTCCGAGTAATCCTTCGGAGCCGACGAAAAGCCCGATGAGATCAAAACCGGTTTTGTTTTTATGGCACCGCCCGCCGGTGCGTACGATGGTGCCATCCATGAGCACGGCTTCGAGGCCGAGGACGTAGTGCCGGGTGACGCCATATTTTAAGCAACGTGGCCCGCCTGCATTGGTTGCGATATTGCCACCGATTGAGCATTCTTTGAGGCTTGCCGGATCTGGGGGATAAAACCAGCCGCGTTCTTTCGCGGCGGCTTGTAAGTGCCCGGTGATGACACCTGGCTGCACGACGGCGACGCCATCTTCGGGCGCTAGGTCGATGATTTGATCCATCTTTGCGAGTGAGAGGGCGACGCCCCCTTGCACGGGGACGCAGCCGCCAACGTAGCCGATCCCAGCACCACGCGGCGTCACCGGGATGTCATGCTCATTGCAATAGGTGAGTAGCTTTGAGACTTCTTCGGTATTGCGCGCAAAGACGACGACTTCAGGTGGGTTCGAAGCAAACCACTTGTCGGTGCTGTGCGTGGCGAGGTCTTCCGCTGCGGCGGAAACGGCTTCTTCGCCGAGGAGAGAGGTGAGATTTTCGAGGAGTGAATTTACTGGGTTGTTGTCCATGTTTTTAGCCAGAGAGAAAAGTGATTGAAGCTCAGTGACTGGGTTATGAGGGCATCAAGATCGAGGGTGAGCGCGGCGTTGAGCATGAATTCTTCTTTGGAGACGCCGCTTTCATTGATTAACTCAGCGATTCTTTTTTTAAGCTCCAGCTTTGTCGTAGGAATGGAGTGGGCTCTGGTATCGTCGCAGAGCCCGAGAAGGATCCAGGATTCGATCATCTCTACTGGAATTGCGAGGGCTCCTTTTACTGGCCAATGGGTGGGGTCGGAGCCGAGTTTCTTGTGGAGCTGTCCCAAGATGTGGGAATAGGGGTTTTCCTGAGATTTCGTAGGGGTGAGATACTTTTCTGGAAATCCGGGCAACCCGTCATTATCGACGGAGATGAGGAAGAAGGCGTCGTTATCAGGCTCGTGGTGTTTGAGGAAACGAATGAGATTATTCATCGTTTCGTAGACTTGTGATTTCCCACGCGCACGACGCGGGCGGATTCGCATATCGACCTCGAATTTGAGTCCGGTGATTCTCTCGGCGAGAGCTTCGTAGAATGGGTCGTCGTAATCGCTCTCGGTGAGGAGGAAGAGGCGGCTCATACCTTCTTTGCTGTAGCGATTCCTCCTACGAGGCCCGAATACCAGAGTTCGCCGAGTGGTCCGGTGTCGCTCTCATCGTTGCCGAGGATTTCGAGTCTTTCCTTGAGGGTAGTAAGGCTGGAAAAGCCATCGTTTTTTTCTACGATTACGACGGCTTCTGGATCGTCCTCGAATTGATCGAGTAGGTAGGGGTTGTGGGTGGTGGCAATGATCTGGACGTCTTCGTCCTGCGCGATCTGGCGCATCATACCAACGAGCTTTTCGTAAAGTCGTGGGTGGAGGCCGTGATCGATATCTTCGAGTAGAATCAGCGGGGGGCGATCTGTCTGGTGTAGGATCGTGAGGATTGCGATCACTAGGCGGGTGCCTTCGGAAAGTAGATTGCCGGAGATGACTCTTTCGACGCCGCGCTCTCGCACTTGGATGGCTTTCTTATTGTGCTCAGTGCGAAAGCTAATTTTCTCAATTTCTGGTATGTATGTGCGGAGTGTGTCTTCAACCCGATTGAAGAGGTCTTCTCGGTCGCCGTTTTTGAGGGCTTCAAGTGTCTGAGTAGTTCCAGAGCCATCTGCTTTCACCGTGGGGTGGTTGGTTAGTTCTTCTGGTCTTGTGATCTTTTCGGCATCTAGCCGGAAAATGCCGACACCGGAGTGCTCACTGATAGGAGTGCACTCAGGGGTGGTGATCTCAGTGCTGGTTTCAGTGAGATTTAGGTGTCGTTTATCTTCGATTACTTCGTCGCTGAAGAGTGCTCGAAGTGCGCGCAGAAAGTTTGATTTTCCGGAGCCATTGGCTCCGATGATAAGGGTGAATGGGCGCAGGGAAACTTCCGCGTCTTTGAATGAGCGGTAGTTTTTAATGTTGATTTTTGAGAGCGCCATGAAGCCTAAGTTTTCGCACTAATGGGAGGAAATGCAATGGGCGCAGGATTCAGCTATTCCCGCGAGGCGACGATCTGCCCGAGGGTGGCGGCGAGGTTATCGAGGGCTGATTCGTTGGGCATGGTGATGGTGAGGCGGGGCTTGCCGTCTTCTCCAGTTTCCATGCAGCTGCGGAGGCTTTCGCGGATTGCGGTGGTGGCGGGGTTTTCTGCTGCGGGCTGGCCGGAGGCGGGGAGCATTTCGGAGAGGAATTGGAAGGCGGCGGTGAGGAGCTGGCCGCCGGCTTCGGAGAGGCGTTCGCTTTTGGCTTCGTTGGCTACTCGGGTTTGTTCGCTTCGGTCTTCGGCGGCGGTGGGGGCGGCTCCGAGGAGGATTTCTAGGCGGCGCTTGAGGGCTTCCATTCCGCTGGTGAGGTCGATGGTGTCGACGTCGGAATCGGGGTCGAGGGCGGCTTGGGCGAGCTCGTGTTTTGCGGAGAGGGTTTCTAACATCCCTTCTTCGATGGTCTCTTCGGTGACGAGGACGTAGACGTGGACGGGGCGTTTTTGGCCCATGCGGTGGGCGCGGCCGATGCGTTGCTCAAGGATGGCGGGATTCCAGGGGAGGTCGACGTTGATGATGGTATTCGCTGCCTGGAGGTTGAGGCCGGTGGAGCCGGCGTTGGTGGCGAGGAACATCCGGCAGGTGGGTTCTTTCTGAAACTTGTTTACGAGAGCCTGGCGCTTTTTCTGGGGGACGCTGCCATCGAGGCGGACGTATTCGATGCCTACCCGATCTAAGATAGGTTGGATGAGATCGAGCATGGTGGTCCATTCGGAGAAGAGGACGGTTTTGCGATCTGGCTCGGTGGCGAGTTGTTCGAGGATTTCAGTGAGTCGCTCTAATTTTGTGGAGTAGGAGGGCTCGTCTTTGGTAACTAGGAAGGTACTATCTGCGTTCATCCGTGCCATGAGAAGGGCTTTCTGGAGGCGGATGAGATCCATTTCGGTGAGATAGCTTTTGCCGACGATGGAGCTGATGATTTGGAGTTGGCCGTTGTTGAATTCTAGTTGTTCCGCGGTGGGTGGAATTCGAACGATTTCGGTGGTGCGTGGGGGGAGCTCGCCGAGGACGGAGGCTCGGGTGCGGCGGAGGAGGATGGGGGAGAGTTTTTCCCGGAGGGAGGCGAGGTCTTTGTAGCCTTCTACTTTGCCTTTTTCGTCGGTGATGCGGTGGCGGTGGAAGAAGCGGAAGGCGGGGCCGAGGCGGCGGTCGTCGAGAAATTCGATGATGGAGAAGAGGTCGTCGAGGCGGTTTTCTAGTGGGGTGCCGGTGAGGACGAGGGCGTAGGGGGAGCGGAGGGCTTTGACCATGCGGCTGGTCTTGGCTTCCCAGTTTTTGATGCGTTGGCCTTCATCGAGGATGATGAGATCCCAGGGGATGGGCTCGATGGCGGTGATGTCGCGGAGGACTTGCTCGTAGTTGCAGAGGGTGAAGAGGTGTTCGTCGTTTGCGTATTGGGTGGCGCGGTCTGCCATGGCTCCGGCGACGATGTTTGCGGTGTGCTCGGAGAATTTTTCGATTTCGAGGGCCCACTGAGATTTGAGGGATGCGGGGGAGATGACGAGGACGCGGCTGATTCCGGCTTCGCGGCGAAGCATTTCGGCGGTGCCGATGCCTTGGATGGTTTTTCCGAGTCCCATGTCATCAGCGAGGACGGCGCGGCCGGCGGCGGTGGCGAAGGCGATGCCATCGAGCTGGTAGGGGAGGAGATCTACTTTGAGTAATTTGGTGCGAAGTGGGTGGGTCTCGGGGTTTTCCCTGATGATACCCATTTTGGTGGAGACTTGGCGCTCGTGGAGGACACGGGTAATGAAGTCTTCGGCGTCGGGGTAGATGGTAACTTCGTGGCCGAGGCGATCGAGCTTTTGCACGGCTCCGAGTAGGGCAACGGTATCGGTGGAGGAGGTGATTAACTTATCGCGGAAGCGCTTGGTTGCATTGGTCTCGGCTTTACTAAGTTTTGCCGCAGGGGGCATTTCGAGCCTGAGGGAGAGTGCTTCGCCGTAGGCGAGGCAGATGGCGAAGCCTTTGGGTACCCAGGCTTTTTTGAGGATCTTTGCGGTGAATTTTTTCCGCATTTTCCGGGAGACGTTGAGGATGTGCTTGCAGGTGCCGAGGGTGTTTTTCCGGAAGTCGGGACAGGTGCAGTAGCTTTGGCCGGGGGCGAAACCGCGGAGGGCGACGCGGTAGCGCTTCCCGGAGGCGGCGCTATCTACGAAGTAATCGGTCCATGGGGTGGCGGTGTCCTGGGAGAGGACGCGCATTTTTTCTTCTTTGGAGCGTAGCTCGCGCTCAGCGATGGCTTGGGCGATGAGGGTTTCTTCATCGAGGCTTTCGAGCGGAGTGTATTCTTCGGGCTCGGCGGCGAGGCCGAGGGCGGTTTTTTCTTCTAGGATGCAGGAGAGGGCGGCTCCCTGGTGGATGCAGGCGTTGCCCTCGCAGGACTTGCTATCACAGCTAATCTTCAGCTTGTTTTTTTTAGTGAGATTGAGGGTGATGGATACGGTGACGCCACGGAAAACGGAGTGGTGAAAGGTGAAGGCGTCTTCGGTGAGTTGGGCGGATTCTTGGGGGTTGGGCTCGATTTTGCCACCGTCGATGATGAGAGTTTTGCCGTTGGGGCCGAGGAGCCTTTGGGCGGTGGCGAGGTCGAGGCGGGAGAGGTGATCGAAGAGAGTTCGCTTGTTGGAGTTTTTTGTTTTTTTCGGCATCGGATTGTAGGTTCACTGATGATGTGTTCAGGGAGGCTTGCCAGAAATTTTCTCTGCTAGAGATTGAGAGTGGTTGAAGAGAGGCGTGCGCGTTTGCTATGGGCAGGGAAATCCGTTACTGGACGCGATGCGTCGATTTCTTCAACTGGCCGCTATGGCGGCAGTCGCGTTCGTCTTCCCGGCGTGTAGTAGCTATTATCTGAAAGATAATCGTCCGGCGACGATTACGGCTGCGGCGGTGGAGGCTCAGAAGATTACTTCGCGTGGATATGTGAGGCGGAGTGTTCCGGATTTTTTCACGTTTCCTGAGTTGGTGAAGCTTAGTGATGATCCTGATCCGGGAGGGGCTCTGGGGGCTAAGCTGGAGCGTTTTTGGCGGACGCCGGTGGTAGATAATTCGGCTTATTATTCAGGGGCGCGACCGTTTGTACAGCAGAGCGAAACCTTGGGGCCAATTCTGCGTGTAGCGACGTGGAATATCGAAAAATCGCTTCACATTACGCGGGTGGCTGATGCGCTGAAATCTGAGAAGGCATTTATCGAGATGATCGATCCCGAGCTTGCTCCGCCTGGCTCGGAGCGCCGCCGCCAGATGCTTCGCCAGCGCTCGCGTGTGGCGACGGCTGATGTGATTCTACTTCAGGAGATGGATATTGGAGTGAATCGATCGGGCTATCGCGATGCGGCTGCATATTTGGCGGAGGCGCTTGGGATGAACTATGCGTATGGGGCGCAGGCGCTGGAAATTGATCCGGTGATCTTGGGCCGGGAGATGATCCTGAAGCCCGCGAGAGAAGGGCGGGCGGATGTAATGGATATGGCTTCGATGATTTTTTTCAAAGCTGATCCAAATCGCTATAAGGGAGTCTTTGGCTCAGCTGTGCTTTCGCGATATCCAATTAAGAATGTGGAGGTATTCCAACTTAAGACGAAGGCTTATGATTGGTATCATGAGGAAAAGAAGAAGCAGTCTTTTTTGGAAGGGCGCCGGAGGTTTGGCGCGGATCTAGCGTTTCACAATGTAATTACCCGAGAGATGAAAGTGGGTGGGCGAAATTTTTTCCGCGTGGATCTAGAAGTGCCGGGAGTGCCGGACAATACGGTGAGTGTGGTGAATGTTCACCTCGAGATCAAGTGTGAGCCGGCGCAGCGGCAGGCGCAGGTGGAGGAGATTTTGAGTTATATCGAAGATATTGAGCATCCGGTAGTGATGGCGGGAGATTTTAATTCGGCTCCTTCAGATTTAAGCCCGACTTCTGGACCGAGAATTGTGCGCCGCTATGTGAGTAAGCCTTCAAATTTATTGGGCGTTGGTGCTCGCTTGATGGGTGGTCCGCTCGCATTGGTAGATCGAGCGAGGAGCTCGTTGAATTATGTGAAAAATTTTCACAGCCCGCGTGCGTTTCATCTCCCAGTGTTGGCTCCGAATAAGGTTCGGCGGCTGTTTGACTGTGTCGAAAATTTCCGATTTTCTGATGGAAGTGCGTTCGATTTCCGGGGCGACCGAAGGCGTTCAATTAATGGCAGCGGAGCGGTGCTGGCGAATTCAAATCACAAGGGGCCGAAGGGGCAGGTGACGAGTTTTTCCGTGAAACGGCCGATTCCTCCGTTTGGTTTTTTCCGGCTCGATTGGATGTTTGTGAAAGGGATTGGGGGCGATAGCTACCGGCTTGCTCCTCATTATGGTGAGACGTTGGTGGAGATGAATCGGGATGTGATTGTGCCGTTTTCAGATCACCGGGCGAGCGTTGTGGATCTTCCTCTTACGGAGCCCAGAGGGCTGTAGCCATCTATCGAGTGAATTTTTAGCCATGTATTTACCAAAGGAAACATTTCGAACCATCGTTGAGAACACGCCGCTTGTTTCGATTGATTTAATTGTGCGTGATTCTGAAAAGCGCGTTCTTCTTGGGATGAGGGAAAATGAACCGGCGCGTGGAAGCTGGTTTGTCCCTGGTGGGCGGATTTTTAAAGACGAGCGGCGCGAGACTGCAATTGCGCGAATTTGTAAGGCGGAACTTGGCTTGGCTCCCGCGCTAGAAGCAGTGCGTTTCGTCGGTCTCTACGAACATTTTTACGAGACCAATGCGCTCGGTGAAGCGGGGATGACTACGCATTACGTCGTGCTCGCTCATGAGCTGGAGTATTTGGATGATGTCTCCGGGCTGGTCTCCGATGCTCAGCACGGGAGCTTGGAGTTTTTCAGCGAAGCTGAGCTCTTGGAGCGCCGGGATGTACACGGCTACACGAAGGATTACTTTAGCGGTTCCGCATAAAGTCCGCTGTGGGCACGAAAAACGCACGAAGTGTTGCCGCCGCTCCCGGGTCTGTATCGGAGGCGATCAATGCGGCATCCATGAGCTCCAGCCAGCGATCTCGCTCAGCTTCGCCGATAGCGAAGGGCATGTGCCTTCCACGCATTCTCGGATGGCCTCGCTCTTCAATATAGCGGGGTGGCCCGCCGAAGCGGAAGATGAGGAAATCGCAGAGTCGTTTTTCGGCACCTTCCCAGTCATCGGGCGGATACATGGGCCCAATGAGGTCGTCTTTTCGCACTCGAGAATAAAATTCGCCCACTAATTTTGTGAAGCCTTCTTCTCCCAAGGTCTCGTAAACCTGATTCTCAGGTATCAGAATCGGCTTGGTATCTTGGTTTGCTTCAAAAAAATCAGTCATTCTTGATTATATTGCAGCCTAACAGAATAGCTGCAAAACTTTTACAGCTATGGAAAGGTATTGAAAATATGAAAATTATAAGGTAGGTTCGGGGCGTGAACCCCCCCCGCTGGATACTCACTATTATTATGACCGGTCTTGCCGTGACAACCATCTCTGTGATGGGCGCACTTCAAGATCGCCGCCTCATTGCGCCAAATGGAGTCCTCACGGAAACCCTCCCCGTGGCGATTCAAGATGCTGAGATTCTTGAGCCCGATGCGGCTATGCTCGCTGAAATGGGACTCGCAGTCCACCAGGTAGGAAGCTGAAATCTCTCCTTTTCTGTGTAAACTCTTGGGATGTCCTCCGAGATCCCTTCCTCCATCGTCGCCGTTACTGGGGGGCATGGTAGCTTGGGGCGAGCTACGGCCGAAGCGTTTCGGCTCGCTGGTGCGGAAATCCATGCCCCAGGCCATCAAGAGCTTGATATCTGTGATCCTGATGCGGTAGCCACCTACTTCGAAGCCCTTCCTCGGCTCGATTTGCTCGTCGCCAATGCGGGAATCGCTCAGGATGCCCCGGTTGCTCGAATGTCCTCCGGTGCCTGGGAAACCGTCCTCGCCACCAATCTCACCGGCACCTTTCGCTGCGCCCGAGCCGCTGCGAAAATCATGGTTCGCCAGCGTATTGGGCATATCGTCCTTATTGGCTCTCGCTCCGCCCTCACGGGGCCGGCAGGCCAGGCTAATTACGCCGCCGCCAAAGCCGGACTCAGCGGGCTTACCAAATCCCTCGCCGCCGAGCTTGGAGCGCGGAATATCCGCGTCAATTGCATCCTCCCCGGTTTCCTCGAAACCCCCTTTACCGAGCAGATCACCGAGAAGCGCCGCGCTGAAATCCTCTCCGAGCACGCCCTTCCGGCACCCAATACTCCAGACGCCGCCGCCCGCTTCATCGCCTTCCTCCACACCTCTATGCCCCACACCTCCGGGCAGATTTTCTCGCTCGATTCGCGCATCAATCCCTAATCATCGACTTCAAAAATCTGCGTTTTCCCCCTTTCTCCCTTTCACCAGTCCACATCCTCGCCACCATGGGCGCACCCCACCTAATGACACGCGAGCCAAAATGGATCATCCAAAAAACCGATCCCGAGAAGCTGCGCGCCGTCGAAAATGCCGAGGTCAGCTCCCGGCTTGATCCTCTCGTCCAGAAGCTTTTATGCCTGCGTGGTCACTGCACTGAAGACGAGATCAAGCAATTCCTCTTTCCTCGTCTCAAAGACCTCGCCGATCCGTTCCTTCTTCCCGAAATGGATCGCGCCGTAGAGCGCATTTTGAAAGCCATCGATGCCGATGAGCGCATCGTTCTCTACGGCGATTACGACGTCGATGGCGTCACCTCGCTCGCCCTTCTCAAAGAGATTCTCAAAGCCTACGGCCAGACCGCCGCCACCTTTCTTCCCAGCCGCACCGGCGAAGGATATGGCGTCTCCCGGGATGGGCTCGCCCGCTGTATCGAAGAGCATGATCCTCAGCTCGTCATCGCCATCGATTGCGGCACCTCATCTGCTGATGAACTCGCCTGGCTCGCCGAGCAAGGCATCGAATCCATCGTTTTTGATCACCACGAATGCCCTCCCGGTGCTCGCCCAAAAATCGTCGCCCTGGTAAACCCCAAATCCCCCGGCGAAGGCGAAGGCCCCAATAGCTACAGCTACCTCTGCTCCGCCGGCCTAGCCTTCAAGGTCGCCCACGCCCTCCTCAAGACCCGCCCCGTCGATGGCTTCGACCTCCGCGACTTCATGGACATCGCCGCCCTTGGCACCGTCGCAGATATCGTCCCGCTCATCGCGGAAAACCGCCTCATCGTCCGTCGCGGCCTTCTCCAGCTCGCCAAGACACGCAGCCCTGGCCTCCGGGAGCTCATGAAAGTCGCCTCCGTGCGCGGCCCCATCCTTAGCACCGATGTAGGCTTTCGCCTCGGCCCCCGGCTCAACGCCTCCGGTCGGATGAATTCAGCCCAAGCCTCTCTCGATCTTCTCCTCACCGAATCCGAGACCGAAGCCAAAGCCCTCGCCGAGCAGCTCGATGGCCACAACCGCGACCGCCAAGAGCTCGAGCGCTCCGTAGTCGACCGCGCCGACATCGTTCTCAAAGACACCTTCGATCCCGACAAAGACGTCTGCATCGTCATCGGCGACCACGGCTGGCACCCCGGAGTCGTCGGCATCGTCGCCTCCCGCCTCATGCGCGCCTACCACCGCCCCGCCTTCGTCATCGCCTTCGATGAAGACGGCCTCGGCAAAGGCAGCGGCCGCAGCGTCGAAGGCATCTCGCTCATCGAAGCCATCAATGCTTCCAGCCAGTATCTCCTCAATGGCGGTGGCCACGACATGGCCGCCGGCATCACCCTCCGCCGGGAAAACCTCGATGCCTTCCGCACCGCCTTCAGCGAAAACATCCGGCAAGCCGTAAACGGCACCGATCACCTCGTCCCCCGCCTCAAGATCGACGCCCAAGCCGACTTCACCGAGCTCACCCTCGAAGCCCTAGACAGCTACGAACTCCTCCACCCCTTTGGAGCCTCCAACCCCGAGCCCCTCCTCATCGCCAAAAACGTCGAACTCGCCGGCGAAGTAAGGATCCTTGGAGAGAAACACCTCAAAATGCGCCTCTACCAAAACGGCGCCACCCGGGAAGCCATGTTCTTCGGAGCCGCCCCCAAATACCCCGAAATGCCCCCACCCCCCTGGGACATCGCCTTCAACGTCCAGCGCAACACCTTCCGCGGCAACGAATCCGTCCAGCTCTCCCTAAGAGCCATCCGCGCAGCGAAGTAATCTAGTAAGTAGCCCTACCGGTATTCAAATCAGACTCAAAATTCATGAAATTTCTGCTAGTCCTCCCTTTTCTCCTAATTACCAATCCGATTTCAGCCCAAGAAGAGGAAAAGATACCTCTACCTGCTCAAGAAAATATCATCCGAGCGCTTGAGGCATTACAGACGAAATTTTCCGGCCCCGGCGCCACACTGGAAGACGCCGACACGCACTTGGAACTCATCCTCTCCCAGGCCAAAACTCTAGTAGAGAATAGCCGTCAGGCCGAAACTAAAAAGACCGAAGCGCTCTTTGCCAAAATCGAAGAAGCCTGTCTCAGCGCAGAAAAGCCCTCCGATCTCGACGCCCTCTTCGCCACCGTCACCAAAGAATCCCTAGCAGTCCAGCATGGCTACGGTGTTGGTCGCTCCACCCAGCAGAGTCTCCACTCCGCCTCCATCATCATTGGTTGCTGGCAGGATCATCTCGTCGCTAAGAAATCCGGAGACTCCAAAGCCTCTCTTCGCGCTCTGGATAAGGTTATCCAGTCTCTTCAGCAATCCCCCTGCATTGCTCGGTCTAAAGTTCTTGCCATAAAAAACAGCACTAAAGAAACTGCCGAAAAGCAGAGTCTCGCCGAAGATATCGCCAAGCAGGAAGCTAGAGCTGCCGCCACCCTTCGTGATCAGGCTGCAAAATTGCGCGAGCAGCAAGAGGTTCATCGCATGCGAAACCCCATGCTTCCTGACCCCGAATGGCCCACTTCCCTGGGTTCAATTGCTGAAGCATCCCTCTTATTGGAGCGGCTTCGCAAGCTTCAACTAGAACACGAAAAAGAGCACGCCAGTAACTACTCGGCAAAAAGCTCCTACGGTGATCTTGAGAAACGACTCATCATTCTCCAATTAGCTGCCGCCTCCGGTGAATCCTCTCGGCCAGCCGATGTTATCAAGCACCTCGGATTACGCCCCTCTGATACATTAAAGCGCTCTTTTACCACCATTCATGCCACCGACTTTCCTCCACCAGCCAGCCTTATTGCCGATATTACAGATATCGAATTTAGTCTTATTCTAGCCGCCTTCGAATCCCTCTTCGGTAGCTCTGTAGAGATCATTCCTGAGAAACAAGAATCCCCAAGAAGCTACGTCACTCGCCTCGCAGAGGCTTTCGCAATGCAAGAAAAATTTGGCCAACTTACTGAGCTTCTATCTCTAGTCCAAATCGCTGGCATCTTCAATAAAGGATCAGACAGTCAATGGGTCTCCGTCGATATCAAAGGTATAGAAGCCTACCAAAAAGCCACCTCCTTCCTTGAGGCAAAAGACCTGCGCAACGCAGTCCCCGCCCTACGCGAAGTCATCGAAAGCACAGGTCGCATAGCTCCTGCGGCCAAAGCAGCCAAAATTCTAGCTGAGCTGAAGACCGCTCACCCCGAAGAAATGAAGCGTATTCGCTAACCTTTCGTTGAGGGTGAGCACGATTTCCTGAAGAGAGGCAGTGAGAGCATTTTGCGCGTGTCAGCGACCGGTTCGATTTTTTCTCAAGCTCGCGTGTTCGTTTTTTTTAGTGAATAGGAGCTTCGCGATCCTAAAATTGTTGGGCTGGAAAAAGATCCTGATGATGGTGGTATTCACCAAAACCGCAGAATACACTTTTGGAACTAATCCGAATGAAACAAGGAGATCTCATTCGTTTCGGCGGCTCCTAGCTAGGATGGTGAGAGCGAGTTGGTTCGCCTCGAATACCGATGTCCGGCAAATGCCGCAGATATCGATTATACTCTCCTTACGACACGAGACCTATTAACCTGATCCGATGGAAGTCTGGAGAATTTGCTCTTCACATTCGTCGAGGAATCTGTGACGCCTGATGGTGGGAATATTGAGAAGGTAATGCTTGCCGTCAGCTTTCCTGGAAGCTCTGGTGGATTGCTCTTTTTCCGTATCACTGCGGATCTTGAGGCATTCTGATCTAGGTTTTCTACGGTAGCCTCATCGCTGCGATGCATTTCCCGGCGACGTAGGCGCAAAAGGATTCCTCGCAGGATGCCCCGTCGCACCGCGCTGAGGGACAAACATTGGGCGCTCAGGCTGGCCGCGTAGTTTTTGAATCATCACGCCTGCGGGATCGCAGGTAGGATCGTCTGTGAAGCCATCGGGCGAGGGGCGGAGCGAAGACTGGCAGTGATTCGGTATCTTATACCAGTGGCCGAAAGTGGCATGGCGATAGAAGAGGCCATCGGTGGGGTAGGTGGAGCCGTTGCGCGGGGTGCGGAGTCGGGTGCCGTGCTCGGGCACCACGCGGAAATCTGAGAGCGCAGTTTCCGCGAAGCCGGAGAAGCGGACTTTGCCGCCGCTCTGCGTTGGGCTCGTGCAGCTAGCGAGGAGAAGCCACGGAGTGAAAAAGAGAAATCGGCTCACTCGTTAGTTTAGCCCGTATCACCGAGGATGCGACGCATTGGGCACAAAAAAGCCGCCCTCCGGAAGGATCCGGGGGCGGCCTGAAAATAAGCGGGAGCTTACTTCGAGCCGTACATCACAGGAGCAGGCTGAGTGCTGCCCTGGTAGGATGGTGCTGGCTTGGAAGAAGAGCAGGCGGCGAGCGCGAGGGCTCCGGCTGCTGCGAGAATGAGGGATGCTGTTTTAATCATTGCGAGATCTCAATCCTCTACTTTGGCACCACTGCAAGCGGGAAATTGCATTCGTACAGGGGACGGGTAGTTTCGCCGCCCATTTGCCCACCCTATGAAGTCCCATCCCCATGTAGCCATCGCCGGAGCCACCGGTGCCGTCGGAACCGAACTGCTCCAGTGCCTGGAGAAACGCGGTTTCCCCGTAGGCGAGATCACTCTGCTGGCCTCAGCACGCTCAGCGGGGAAGACACTGAAGTTCGCCGGAAAAGACGTCGTGGTGAAAGAACTCACGAAGGACGCCTTCGCGGGAGTCGATATTGCGCTCTTCAGCGCGGGCGGCGGGACGGCACTGGAATTTGCGCCAGCAGCGGCGGCTGCCGGAGCCATCGTGGTCGATAATTCATCCGCCTTCCGCATGGATCCGGGCGTGCCGCTCGTGATCCCAGAGGTCAATCCCGAGGCTGCTCAAGGCGCGCTGGCCAAAGGCATCATCGCCAATCCGAATTGCACCACCATCGTCACCCTCATGGCGCTGGCTCCGCTGCACCGCGCCTTCGGCGTGAAACAGCTCATCGCTTCATCTTACCAAGCGGTGTCGGGATCGGGCGTCGCCGGCACACACGAACTCGAAACCCAGATTTCCGCACTCGCCGCCGGCGAGCCAATCCTCACCGATTGCTACCCCCACCAGATCGCCTACAACGCGATCCCGCAGGTAGACGTCTTCACCGAAAATGGCTACACCAAAGAGGAGATGAAAATGGTGAATGAGACCCGCAAAATTTTGGGCCTTTCCGAAAATGAAATCGCAGTCGGCTGCACCTGTGTGCGCGTCCCCGTGATGCGTTCCCACGCCGTCTCCGTCACTGCGAGTTTCCGCGAAGCGGTATCAGTGGAAGCCGCCCGCGAAGCCATCGCCGCCGCTGAAGGCATCCAAGTCGTCGATGATCCTGCCACCGGGCTCTATCCCACTCCGCTCGATTCGACCTTGAAGGACGATTGTATGGTCGGCCGCATTCGCAAAGACCTCGTCTTGGAAAATGGGCTTAGCTTCTGGGTCGTAGGCGACCAAGTCCTCAAAGGCGCTGCGCTCAACACCGTCCAGATCGCCGAACTTCTCCTCAAATAAACCGCCGTGATGATCGCCGACCTCGCCCGCTACACGAAAGCCACCGACGCCGCCCTGCGGAAATTCCTCCCCTC
Source organism: uncultured Verrucomicrobiales bacterium (assembly GCA_937922595.1). GTDB lineage: Bacteria > Verrucomicrobiota > Verrucomicrobiia > Verrucomicrobiales > DEV007 > CALAIY01. The sequence continues at coordinate 20,576 of CALAIY010000021.1, forward strand.
GGCATCCACCACACCCGCCACCGTCCACAAAGCGATGCGGCACAGCATGTTTGCCGGAGGCAAACGGCTCAGACCCGCACTCACCCTCGCCGCCGCCGAAGCCTGCGGAGGCAAGATCGAAGACGCGCTCCCGCACGCCTGTGCCGTCGAGTGCATCCACACCTTCTCCCTCATCCACGATGACCTTCCCTGCATGGACGACGACGATCTCCGCCGTGGCGTCCCCACATGCCACGTCGTCTATGGGGAAGCCATCGCGCTCCTCGCCGGGGATGCGATGCAGGCACTCGCCTTCGAAATCCTAGCCGATGCGCCCGCCGCCGGAAGTTACACCCCGGGTCACTACGTGAAGGAACTCGCCTCCACCGCGGGCAGTAAGTTATTAGTCGGCGGCCAGGTACTCGACCTCGAAGGAGAGGAAAAAACCGGTGTCACCGTTCGTGACCTCAAAGCAATCCACGAACGCAAAACTGCCGCCCTCCTCATCGCAAGCCTACGGCTCGGCGGCATGGCCGCCAGCGCGAAGCCCGATGAACTCATCGCCCTAGGCTCCTTCGGAAGATCCCTCGGCCTCGCCTTCCAAGTAATCGACGACATACTCGACGAGACCCAAACCTCCGAGAAACTAGGCAAAACCGCAGGCAAAGACATCGCCGCAGGTAAAAGCACCTATCCCAGCGTAATGGGGCTAGATAAAAGCCGAAAAGAAGCCGCCAGACTCACAAAGCAAGCGACCTCCGCGCTCGATTGCTTCGGAGACCGCGCCGCGAAGTTACACGGCCTAGCGGGCTACCTTTTGGAGCGAGATTATTAGTATGAGCGCACTAATGCGCTCACCAAAATAAGGCGCGGAACCAACCCTCGCGCTCTGTCCTCACCGCCCAGATACTCACGCTAGTAGTCGCCACGAGCCAAATCGCGATGGGGAAATGAGCACTCAGGCCTGGCGCAAACGTATTCCATACGAGAAGCACCACCAATCCCGCAACCAGCCCAGTAGGAATAAACGCGAGGACAAACTGTAAGATAAGCTCAGCCCAATGCCGCAGTCGATTATCCTCATTCATTAGGATTACTTTTTTCAAATTCTAGTACCTGCGCCTCCGGCGAAACACCCCGGCACCTCCCGCGAGCACTATGAGTAGCGTGCTGCTCGGCTCGGGGACGGAGCGGATAGAATCTAAGTCCAGAGTGCCGGTCACGGTATCGCCCCGTTGAGATGGGCGGCCGGGATCGTGGCGGAAGAGGACACGCTCTACGGACGTGAAAGTTTCAGCGAAGCTGGCGGTGCCCACGATGCGGGTCATCAAGTTCTCGTCGAATGTGAAGCTCGCGGTGCGCCAGATCCCATCGGCGGGAACCGTGACTGGTGCGGTGACCCAGCGGGTTCTGGTGTCGGGGCCGAGTAAAGTGGCGCGAATTGCGAGCGGCTCGGAATTGGTGCTGGGGCCACGAAGCTCGACGGTGAGGCCGCTGATACCTGCTGTTTCGAAATTGCCAGACCAGGCGCCGGAGGTATTGAAAGTAGCCAGGCTACCGACCTGCACACTCGCTTGTAGATAAGGATTGTCCCCGGCGATTACTACTGGGTTTGCACCACCAGCCCAGCCCTCTAGACCCGAATCAAATGTGCTGGTGTTGAAGAGTGTTGCCGCACCTGCGGGTATTGCTGACACGGCTGCGAAGATTGAGATCAGTCGAAGGATTTTTTGCACCATTCCGTATAGTGAGGCAGATGAAATCATCTATGAAACCCTTTCTTTCGCTTACTGCCGTTTTTTTCCTGGGTCTGTCCCCAGCTGCACTCGCAGAAGACCACGAGGAAGGCGCTCCTGCTATCCCCGAAGCAGAAAAGCTCAATGCCCTCATTATTGACGGGCAGAATAATCATAAATGGCAGCAGACCACACCCTACCTCAAAGCCATTCTCGAAAATTCTGGGCTCTTCACCGTGAGCGTCGCCACTTCTCCGCCGGAAGGCGAAGACCTCTATGATTTCAATCCATCGTTCGATGGCGTGGACGTCGTCGTCTCCAATTACAATGGCAAGCTCTGGGGAAAACCGCTTCGTGATGCCTTCGAGACCTATGTAAAATCGGGTGGCGGATTTGTCCCGGTCCACGCGGCGGACAACGCGTTTCCTGATTGGAACGCCTACTCAGAAATGTGCGGTGTCGGTGGGTGGAACGGTCGCAATGAGAAATCCGGTCCCTATCTTCGTTGGGAAGAAAGTGGCCTCGTCCGGCTCACCGAAAAGGGGCGCGGTGGTAGCCACGGACCACGTCGTGAATTTCTCATCGAAATTCGCGATACCGAGCATCCCACGATGAAAGGCCTCCCCGCAAAATGGCTCACTTCAAAAGATGAACTTTACGACCGCATGCGCGGCCCCGCGAAAAATATTAACGTTCTCGCTACCGCCTTCGCCGCCAAAGAATTCAAAGGCACCGACGCCCACGAGCCCATGCTCATGGTGCTCAGCTATGGTGAGGGACGAGTCTTCCACACCACCCTCGGGCACGATACCAAGGCCATGTCTGGCGTCGGCTTCCAAGTCACCCTTACTCGGGGTGCTGAGTGGGCTGCCACGGGTAGCGTCACCCAGGAAGCCCCCGATCCTGCCACCATGGCTGAAGACAAAGTCACCTACCGCGATCCCATCAAAAAAGTCGCGACTCCGGCGAATTAGGCAAAAATTTCGATTTTCGTAAAATATCCGTGACAAAAATGCGGGTTTAATCGTAATCTGATGAGGATGGACGGACTCGGGGTTTCGACAGCCCGAGACCACTTCAGTTCCATCCAAACAGCACACGCCGTGGCGGTCGATCTCGTATCGGCCGTCACGGTATTTTTTGTCTCGGAATAATCTCATTCGGTTGCCACTCTCGTAAACCCCGCCATGCGCCAAGACGATTTTTTCAAAGAGCTCACCGATGCCCACTACCAAGGGCTTTACCGCTTTGCCTATTCCCTCGCCAAAGACCCCCACACTGCAGCCGATCTCACTCAACAAGCATTCTGCATCTTTGCCGAAAAAGGCCATCAGCTCCGCGAAAAATCCAAAGCCAAATCCTGGCTTTTCACCACGCTCCACCGCGAATTTTTAAAACAACGCCGCCGTGGCCAACGCATGACCATAACCGAAGACCCCTCCGTCCTCATGGATGATTCCCAAGTAGTCGGTCCTGCGGAAAGTGAAGGCGCACGTTCCATCGATCGGCGCTCAGTCGTCTCCGCTCTTTCGGGAATGGACGAAGTTTTCCGCGCTCCTCTCGTTCTATTCTACCTCAAACAAGTTTCCTATAAAGAGATTGCCCAGATTCTTGAAATTCCCATCGGCACCGTCATGTCCCGCCTCAGTCGCGGCAAGGCTCAGCTTCGCGCCACCCTTGAAGATGGCATCGCCGATATCATCGAATTCCCCGCCACCGCAGCCAAGAAAGGAACCGCCACCTCATGAGTGACGACCAAAAATCTCGCGAGATCGAAATGCTCCTCGCCGCCTACCGGCCAGACGGCTCTGATGCCGCCGACCCCGACATGCGCGAAGCGCTCGCCCGCGTTGAAGAGGACGACGAACTCCGCGCCCTCTTCGAAGATTCGCAGGCCTTCGACTCTGCCGTAGCCGAAGCACTCGCCACTATCCCTGTGCCCAGCGACCTGCGCGATGAGATCGCCGCCACCGCCCCCAGCTCAGCCTCCGGCAGAAAACAATTCAGCCTCATCCGCCGTCTCCTCCCGATCGCCGCAGTTATTCTCGTCACCCTTGGCACCACACTTTTCTTCACCACCGCCACTCCCGATTCAGCCTGGTCTGCCGCTCCGATCAGCCTTCTCGAATCCGTCCACGGAGGCGAGACCAGCCCCGACCTCCGCGATGCTGCGCCAGCGGATACCCTCGCTTGGCTCCAAGATAGGTTTGATGCCAGCATGGCTCTACCCGTCTCCCTAGCCACCCTCCCATCGCTCGCATGCACCTACGAAGCAGGCCCCAATGGCAAAATTGCCCTCGTCTGCTTTGATGGAGGAGATGGCACCGTCGTCCACCTCCTCATCCAGGAAGACGCCGCCACCACCGGTCCGGTAGCGCTCCCCCAATCCTGCTGCCGCTCCAAAGTGAAAACCGAAGGCAACTGGGAAACCCTCGCCTGGAGCAGCGCCGGCCGCCGCTACGTCCTCGCCGCCAATTCTGAAAGCGAAGCCTGCTGCAAGCGCCTCCGCCAACTCGCCGGCATCCGTGTGTGAAGGGTGACAAGCTCCCATCGCCGTGATATAATTTAGGATGACAGCGGTCGCGGAAATAGTAGAAGATCTCAACCTGCTTCGAGATGAAGAACTCAAAGTAGCGGCACAATACATCCACGAACTCCGCGAACGGAGCGCGACTGAGCGACGTGCCGCCACCAGGGCGTTGCGAGGTTGTCTCAAAGGCGAGGAAGGCGAAAGATTCGCGGAAGCGATCCAAGAAGGCTGTGAGCAGATCGATGGGTGACCCGCAGATATTTGCGTTGGATACCAGCGTCTGTATCGAGCACATGAGAGACTCCGATCCCGAAGTTAGCGACACCCTAGAAGCTGCAGAAATCCTCTATCTCCCACTAACCGCGTTTGGGGAACTCGTGTTCGGCTATGAATGTTCCGGGCAAAGCTCCCGGGAATTGGGTCAGATGCAAGGGATCCGCCGAATGGCGGAGCTACTCATTCCCGACGTCTACACTGCCGAATGTTACGGAAAGCTAAAGCGCCATGTCAGTCGAAAGGGAAAAATGATCCCCGAAGGTGACCTCTGGATCGCAGCCACTGCCCAGAGCCATGGCCTCAAGCTCTACTGCAAAGACGCCCACTTCGAAGAAGTGGCAGATGTGATGGACATCATTTTTGCATAAACCCCGGGAACGCCAAGCTCCGGCTTGGCCACACCGCAACCAGAGGTTACCGTAAGCGATGCCAAAAATCCGAGACTACTGGAAACGGGCGGGCTTCGCGCAAAAAGTTGCGCTCTCGCTCCCGGTATTGCTGGTGATGCTAGGTCTAGGTATCGTAGTGGCAAATCTTGTCGGGATGGCGATGTGGCAAATAGAGAAGGCTCGAATCGAAGCGGCGGGGGAGACCTTTGATTTCGCAAAAAATTTGCCGCCAAGCGTCCCCGCCGAAGATAACTTCTGTGCGACTCCTGCACTGCTGGGACTGCGCTTCGAGGAGAATGGAAATCCGCGAGGGCGACTTGAGAATTTACTCCAATGGAGTTCTGGAGACGTCCGCGATTACCTAAAGAATTGGAAGTACCCAGCGATGAATTGAGATGAGTGCTATAGATAGAGTAAGTGCGTTTCTAGATCGCTTTGGTCCGCAGCCTCATTCGAAGTGGGAGCTTCTCATCGCTCGTGTCTTATTCGCGTGTGTGATCGCGGCTACGTTTCCGGAGGCCAAGCACTTGTTCGATACGCAGCCTGCGCCGAATGGGGTGGCGCAGTTTATGGATGTGACCTGGTTTGGGGAGCCGGGGGTGCATTCGGTTTTGCGGGCGTTCGGCTATCTTGCGCTGGGGCTTTACGTGTGGGGGAAGTTCCCGGCGGTGGCGCTGGGGTATCTTGCGTTTTTTACCGTGGTGGCGGGGACGCTGGCGAATTCGCAGGGGAAGATTAGCCATTCCTATCAGATCGTGGCGCTGGTGGTGTGTGCGCAGTTTGCTGTTTCGTTATTTCGGTGTCTTACTGCGAGCCATGCGTTTTATGCGAGCCAGCTGGTGATTGCGGGGGCTTATGTGACGGCGGCGATGACGAAGCTGAATAATTCGGGCTTGGCCTGGATTTGGAATTCTCCGTATTTGGTGACGGATTTGGTGAAGGCTGATCGGCAGAATTATTTTGCGGCTTTGGATGGGGAGCGTTTTGCTGGGCCAGAGGGGGCTCTGCGGTACGTGGATCTGATCTTGGCGCACCCGATGTGGGCGCGCGTCCTTTTCGCGCCGGGTTTGCTTTTCGAGCTTTTGGCCTTCGTCGCTTTGCTTGGCCCAAGGTGGTCCGCAGGGACGGGGCTGGCACTGATTTCGCTACACCTGGGAATCAAAGAGGTGATGGGATTGGATTTCCCCTACAATATTGCGTGTCTCGCAATCTTCTTTGTGAACGGGCCCTATTGGGTGGAAAATTGGCGAGCTCCTGCGTGGAAAATTTAGACTGGTACTTTTTATAGAAATGGGTTGTGGGCATAGCTCTCTCTATGCGATAGTTTTTTTTCTATGACAAAAGTTAGCTGTTTTCTTAGCATTGGGTTCATATCAGCATGTGGCTTGCTGGTGATCGGTTGTGATTCGGCAAAGAAGTCTTCAGGCGCGGAGACTCCGCTTTCTGGCGAGACAAAAGTTTCTCAAACTCAAATCTCGCAAGTTGTCTCAGATGAAGCAGATGCGAATAAACCCTCTCCTCAAGAGCCAAAAATGGAGAAGAAATGGGAGCTTATTTTGAATGTTCCTGAAGAGCCGATTGTTCTTGAAGATTTGAGTCAGGTGCAGGTTCGGGAAGGGGTGGAGCCTCCTCCGATTGGGACGACAATCTATCCTATGAGCAAATTGCCTAATGTGGAGTGTGGGAGATTTTGGATCTTTTTTGGCGATGGTTTCATCGATCATGTTTACGCCTGTAATCACGGGGAAGAGGGGCATCAGCACTAGCCTCAGGCTGGCAATTTGGGCGAATTGAGTAGAGGCCCACGCTGAGGCCGGTGATGAAGCCTGTGAGGTGGGCGCTAGGTAGGACGACGAAGGTGGTGTCTGACGTTGAGACGAAGATGGGCGTTTGAGTGATTAATTCGTAGGTTAGTTTTGCTAGGAAGCCGGTTGTGGCGATGAGGCTGATCTGCTTTCCGGTGATGCTTAGGGTGGAGATTTGGGTGAGGGCGAGGCCGAAGAGGGCGGAATCGATTCCGGAGAGGCCGCGGTAGTAGGTGAGGTCGGTTTCGTAGAGGAGGAATGTGAGTGAGACGATGGTGGCGGAGATTCCAAGGGTGGCGAGGAGGCTCTTGCGGGATGTCTTTTCACAATAGATTCCGAGGGCGAGGAAGGTGATGAGATCCCAGAGGAGGTGATCGAAGCTCCAGTGGGCGAAATGGCTACTGAAGAGTTTCCATATCTGGAATCCGTGGAGTGTTTCCCGGTTGAGTTGAGCGTAGCTGCTGGCTCCCGGAATGAGGAAGATCAGGAGGGCTAGGGCGGCAAAGGCGAGCGAGGCGCTGGATGCGCGCCCCGCTCGGATTACTTTGTGATGGAGCATTGATTACGAGCGTTTTTTCTCGTTTTTGGCGGCGAATACTGGGGCTGCGAGGACGAGTAGTATCATCAAGACGGCAAGGGGATTCAATGCGCCGCCTCCTCCACCGCCACCACCGAAGGTGCGTCGTGGCTTGCCTTGGGTGAGCGGCTGGTGCTGATCGACTTGGTAGTTGGTGGCGGGCTGGCTTGAGCGCACCGATTGTGCTTGGCGCTCGGTGGCTACGCGCTTGGCGTTTTTACGCTCGATTCCGCGTTTGGTGAAGGTGGAATCAGAGAGGACGACCATTGAGGTCTCGTCGGTTACGAGTTGATAGGCGACGCCTAGGTCGCGGATGGCGGTGGCTCCTTCTGCGCTGGGGGTGATGCCGACGTGGGTCTTTTGCTCGATTTCTTCGATTTGGCTGAGTGCCCAAAGTCGCTCGATCTCTGGGTTTGTGGTCTCAAGCTCGGGGAAGTCGAATTCGGTGGTGTAGGTGGTGTCTTTTCCGGTGAGGCGGGCGGCGAGGGTGAGCTTTGCTTGGCCGCCTTTTGCGTAGCGCCCGAATAGTACGAGCTGCTCGCCGCGGTAGACTTTGCCGAGGAGTTCGCTTCGGTTGTCGAAGGTGCGGATGCCTTTGATCTTGAGGGTGGCGTCGTGGAGGCATTCGTGGGTGATTTTTTCTTTTGCCTGTAAGATTTTACCCACGATATCATCGGCGTTGGAGACTCCGGAATAGGTGCCTCCACTTGCGTTGCAGATGGTGCGCATGAGTGGCCAGTTTGCGCTATTTCCCATGACGAATCCGAATACTCGGATGTCGGTGGCTTTCATGAGATCGTGGAAGCGCTGGGGGGCGATGATTCCGTCATTGGTGACTCCGTCGGTAACGAGGATGATGCTGGTGGCTCGATCATTATCGAGGTTCTTGGTGGCGAGGTGTAAGCCTTTATAGATATTGGTGCCTCCTCCGATGCTGAGGCTGCGGAGTGTCTGGATTTCGCGTTCGACGTTTTCTGGTGTCGCGGTGATCCAGCCGGGTGTGATTTCTTTTGCTTGGTTGTTGAAGGCAATGATTTTGAATCGGTCGTGTGCTTTCATTTGGCCGAGTGTTTTTACTACGCCCTCGATGAGGGTTTGTATCTTACCTTGCATGCTGCCCGAGGTGTCGAGGAGGAAGGTGTAGTCTGCGCCGGTGGTGATGGGCTTGAGGTCGATTCCTGGGGTGACGACCATCATGTAAGTGCCGGGCTTGTCTGGATCTGCTCGGTGGGCGACGACTTCGACTCGTCCGGGAAGGCCATCTTGGAGGCGGTAGTAGAAGACGAGGTCGCGATCGAGTGAGGCATCGGCCTTATCGATTCGGATGCGGTGATGCCCTTCGGCAAGGACTTCGCTTTTGCTATCGTTTTCGAATCCTGGTACGCGAACTCCTTCTACTGGCCATGCGGATTTCAGCTCGATCTCTGCGGAGAAGGTGCCTTCTACTTTGTCGCTTACTCCGGACCAAAAGCTGTTGGCTGCTTGGTCGTCGGTGCCGCCTTCTTGGAGGGGGTAGACATAGCGTCCGATGCCGGATTCGATTTCGAGGGGCTGGTAGTAGACGATTCGTAGCTTGGTGTCTTCGCCTGGGCGGACGGGGAAAACTCTGAATTCGAGGGATCGGAAGTTTTTCTTTTCGGCGAGCCCGGTGTCGTTGCCGGCGGTTTTTTCTTCTTCGTAGATTTCGCGTGCTTCTTTTCGGGGGAGTACTTCGCCGTGGATTTCAGTTTCGCCGGAATAGATGGTGATTTCTGAGAGGCTGGCTTTTTGCGGGAGAGGGAAGCTGTAGATGGCTTCTAACGCGTGGGCATTGGGATTGGTGAAGGACTGTAAGACTTCCGTCTGGGCGAAGCCGTTGTTGATCGTCACGGCGACGTGATGATCTATGATCTTGATGGGCTGATCCGAGGAGTTCTTCGGGGTGAGCATTCCTGCTCCCAAAGCAATTCCTCCCGATGCGAGTAAGGCGGTGCTGAATAGCGCGGCTCGGAAGGAGGCTTTGAGTGAGGAGAGGGATGCGAAGGCTGGGAGTGCCGTTTTTGATACTGGGTGGTTGTTTTTCATGACGCCTGAATTCTGCGTCGTGAAAAGAGATCTTCTAAATCGATAAAGATATTTTATTTATCGATTTAAATGATGTTTATGGCTGCGATTTTGCGCGGCCATTTTTTTGTGCCTCTAGATCAGGCTTGTGTCCGAAATTGAGTGGCGAGATCGGCTAGGGCGACGCCATCGGCGGGTTGGCGGGTGGCGTTCACTGCGGCGTGCTGCATTTCGCAGAGTTCGGTGATGCCTTTTTTCGAGAGGTCGAGCATGGCGGCCATTTCTTCGCTGCTGAAGGTGGCTTCTTCGCCGCTGCCTTGCACTTCGATGAACTGGCCGTGCTCATCCATGACGACGTTGAAATCAACGGAGGCGTCTTTGTCCTCGGGGTAGTTGAGGTCGAGGACGGGGGTGCCTTGATAGACTCCCGCACTTACGGCTGCGACGTAGGATTTAAGGGGGTTTACAGTGATTTTTCCTTTTTCGAGGAGCGCATCAAATGCGATGGCGCTGGCTACGCAGGCTCCGGTGATTGAGGCTGTGCGTGTCCCGCCATCGGCCTGGAGTACGTCGCAATCGATCCAGAGGGTGCGTGCGCCGAGCTTCTTGAGATCGACGACGGCGCGGAGCGAGCGGCCGATGAGGCGCTGGATTTCGGTGTTGCGGCCGTCCGGTTTTCCTCGGGAAATCTCGCGGTCTTTGCGGTCGAGCGTCGAGTAGGGGAGCATGCTGTATTCTGCGGTGAGCCAGCCGCCTTTCTTGCCCTGGTAGCGCATCCAGCCGGGGACACGCTCCTCGATGGTGGCGGCGCAAATCACGCGGGTGTTTCCAAAAGAGACGAGTACCGAGCCGTTCGCGTGGGGCGCGACGCCGGTTTCGAAGTTGATCGTGCGGAGGGCGTCCACGGCGCGTCCATCGGGGCGGTTCATAGTATGGCAGTCTTTAGGCTGGATTCGCCGCGCCGCCACGATAATCTGGAGCAGCACATGAAGGAATCCCTCGAAGGTCTAGAGCAATTTGCCACTGAGGTGATCCTTGGGGAGCGTCGTGGCTTCCGTGCGACCGCCCTTCGCACGGGGCTTCATGGGTTGTCTTTCGTGGCGAGGGGGCTCATCAGGCTGCGCCTAAAACTTTACCGCGATCGTGTGAAGCATGATCACAATCTTGGGTGCCTTGTGATTTCGATTGGCAATCTCACGATGGGCGGCACGGGGAAAACGCCAGTGGTGGAGCTTTTTGCCCGTACGCTTGCGGAGCGGGGAAGGCGTGTCGTGGTTCTGAGTCGTGGCTATAAGAGTAGTGGAGTTTCCGCGAAGCGGCCTGGGAAATTCGCCCGCTGGAAGCATCGGGTGGCGACCGGGCGTGAGATCGAGATGCCTCTTCCGCGGATCGTTTCTGATGGCGACCGCGTGCTCCTTGGCTCTGAGGAAGCTGGTGATGAGCCTTTCATGCTCGCGCAAAACCTTTTAAAATCCAAGGTGCCCATTGTGGTGAATCGCGATCGAGTGGCAGGTGGTAGCTATGCGATTGATCACTTTGGGGCGGATACGCTGATTCTTGATGATGGTCTTCAGTATCTGCGCTTGAAGCGGCGTCTGGATATCGTCCTGGTCGATCGGCAGCAGCCTTGGGGGAATAATTACATTCTTCCTCGCGGTACGCTTCGCGAGCCACCGCGCAATCTCCGCCGTGCGAGCTATATCTTTCTCACTAAGTGTGTTCCTGGAGAGGATAATTCTGAATTCATTGAGCGTGAGATCCGTCCGTATAATCGTACGGCTGAAGTGATCGAATGCACTCACCGTCCGCTCTATCTTCGGAATGGAGTCACGGGAGAGAAAAAGCCTCTGCATTTTCTCCGGGATAAATATGTGGGAGCGCTGAGTGGTATCGCGGTCCCTCAGAGCTTTGAGAATGGATTAGATCGACTTGGTGCGAAGATAGAACTCCGGAAGCGCTTTACGGATCACTACCGTTTCACGGATAAAGAAATTCGTGAATTCGTACAGCGCTGTATCAATCGTGACGTCCATGCAATCATTACTACGGAAAAGGATTGGGTGCGCTTCCCGGACGTCACTTATAGTGAGATTCCCGTCTACTATCTGAGAATTCAGGTAGAGATTCTAAAGGGGCACGATGCTTGGGAAAACTGCGTCTCCCGAATTTGCGACCGCGGAGTGCGGGCTCCCGCATTAGCTTTGTGAAAAATGAAAGATATTTAGTGGCGAAGTGGCACCTCAGCTATCTTCCTTGGCAAGGGTTAGCACAATTTTTTGGACGTCCATCACTGCGACGCCTTCTCTACTAAGGGCTCGTACTTCTACTCGGTGGACGCCGGCTGTGGGAAAGGAGAGTTTTCCTAGTTCTAGTGATGCCCAATTTTGGAAGCCGCCGGTATCTTCTACGGTGAATGCTAGGCTTGTTCCGCGTGAGGATACGATGGCTTTGCTTCCTCCCTGGCCACGACCACAGCCTTGGTTGATGGTCACGGTGTAATTTCCTGGGGTCTTTACTTCGAGGTCCCAGGTCGCAAAATCCTGGGTCTTCGTCCAGTAGCCGAGACAACGTTTTTGGGGCTCTCGCTCGAATCGTAGGTGTGTCCCCCATACGGTAGAATCTTTTGCATCGAGGGTGATCGGTTTGTCGTTTACTTGCACGATTCGCCCGCCTTCGGGAGCGGGGCTGAGCATTACGCCTACGATATCATTCGCTGCTGGGCCGAATAGCTTGAGTGTATTCGTGCCCGTGACTAATCCGCGGCCGATGGGGTAAAATCCTGCGCTTCGTGGGGCGGGAGCGCCATCTGCTGCCATACCGTTCATCGAAAAGGTCACCGGGTTTGGATCGTTCCCTACGTAGACGCCACCGATTTTTACGCTCACATCATACATTCCTGGTCGTGGTGCATCGAAGGGGATCGTGACGGTGCGTCCCATTATTTTTGGGAGTGAGAGCGTGATGACGCCGAGTTGGTTTACCTGGGTTTGGGCGGAGGCGGAGGCCAGAGCGAGGGCGAAGAAGGAAAGGAGGAGTTTCATCGAGGTTTTGGTAGGGTGAGAAAACGAATGAGGGCGAAGACAAAGAGGCACAGGCTAGCGGCCGATCCAGCCCAGCCCCAGAAGATCATAGCATCTTGAATTTTGGGCAAGCGTTCAATTGCGCTCCACGATGATGCTTGATGTGAAGGTAGCCTGTGGCTATGGAAAGCTCTTCTCTGAGTGTGCTACGATAGAGCGTTCTATTATGGACTTTGCCTCAGAGGCATCTGCACTTTCGATGTGGCCTGAGGGGTTTTTCTGCATGAATTCTTGTGCTGACGAAACGGATAATCGTTGTTTTAGCAAATGAGGTTATGATGTAGTCTCTCCTATGCGAGCAGCTGCCTTGATCTCCCTAGCCAGTGTGTGTTACGGCACGCTATCTCATGCACAACTTTTTGATGGTCTTCCTGAGCCATATTTTATCGAGGTGGCGGGTGGCTTCAGTAGACCGGTGGCACTGATCAATGCTGGGGAGGCTGGGATGCTTGTAGTGGAGCAGCGCGGGCGGATCGAGCGGATGGAGGACAAGGCTCTTATCATTGATCTCAGTACGAAAGTCTCGCAGGGCGGAAACGAACGTGGGCTCCTCGGGATGGCGGTGCCTCCAAGCTTTGGTGCACCGGGGAAACGCCATTTCTATGTGAATTACACTCGAGCAAGTGATGGTGATACGGTGGTCTCACGGTTTCTCTTGGAGGAGGGGAGTTTTCAGGGGGATTTAGCGAGTGAGGAGATTTTGCTCACGATTGACCAGCCGTTTTCCAATCACAATGCGGGCGATATGCATTTCGGTCCCGATGGATTTCTTTATATCGCTACCGGTGATGGTGGTGCGTCTAATGATCCGGGCGAAGAGGCGCAAGATTTAGGTGTCTTGCTAGGAAAAATGCTCCGCATTGATGTGGAGGGGGGTAATTCTGCGAATGGCTATGCTATTCCTGGAGATAATCCTTTCGCGGGTAGTATTGCTGGCCGTGATGAGATCTGGGCGTATGGGCTACGGAATCCTTGGCGCTTTTCCTTTGATCGTGATACGGGGGATCTTTGGATCGCAGATGTGGGACAAAACCGCTGGGAGGAGGTGGATTACCTCCCTGCTGGAACGGGCGCGGGCTCGAATTTCGGGTGGGATTATTTCGAGGCGAATTTCCGCAATACGCAGGCAAACGACGGGGATCTAATTCCTGCACCTGCTTATGCCGAGACGGTGGCACCGGTCTTTCAATACGATCATAGCGCTGCTGGTGGTTTTTCGATTACGGGCGGGGTTGTCTATCGTGGGCAGACCTTTCCGCGGATGCAGGGACGGTATTTCGTGACGGATTACTCAAGTGGCAATTTTTGGGCCGTGTCTCCGGATGGGTCAGGTGGCTTTCGATCAGATTCTCTCCCGAAAACCCCTTCGGGGATTTCGGCGTTTGGAGAGGACTCAGCGGGTGAGGTCTATCTCGTGGATCTTGGAGGGCAGATTTTGCGTCTCGAAGATACGATCGATCAGGGGCATCTCACTATTTCTTCAGAAGGGCCAGATGAAAATGGAATGGTGATCGTCACCTGGGGCGTGGAGGAGGGGGCGACGTATCAATTAGCCCAGTCGAATTCACTTGATAGCTGGATTGCTATCGGAGATCCGATGATTGCTACGCGTGGTGACGCGCGCAGTATTTCTGTAGAAGTGGATACTTCAGGGGTGCCGGGTGGTCGGATGTTTTTCCGAGCCGAGCGTCTTGAAGATGTGGTAAACTAGATTTCCAGCTTTAAAATATCTTCTACTGTTTCACGCCGGGTGATCTGGGTGATTGTGCCGTCGCTTTCGCGCCAGAGCTGGGGGGCACGACCGATTGAATTGTAATTGCTGGCCATGGCGTAGCCGTAGGCCCCGCCGTCGTGGAATACCATGAGATCACCGGTGGCAGGGGAGGGGAGTTCGCGGGGCTGGAGCATTTCGGAATCGTCGCGGGTGAAGACGTCGCCGCTTTCGCAGAGGGGGCCGGCGACGACGGTGGGGACGTGATCTCTGTCTTGGGCTCCTGGGATCGTAATGCGATGAAAGGCTCCGTACATTGCGGGGCGGACGAGGTCGACAAAGCCGGCATCGACCATGGTGAAATTCACGCCGGGGCCTTTTTCATTGGTCTCGGTGGCTTTCACATCGGTGACACGCGCGACGAGGGCTGCGGCTGGGGCGACGTAGAAACGGCCCGGCTCGATCTCGAGCCGGAGTTCGCGCCCGGTGGCGGCGCTGAGCTGTTTTTGAGCGCCAGCGAAGAGATCACGGAGGCGTTCAAGGGGGATCTCGGAGTCGGGATTTTTGTAGTCGTGCGGGATGCCGCCGCCGAGTGATACGCCTTCGAGGTCTTTAAAGGTGGGTGCGATTGTGGCGAATTCATCGGCGAGGCGAGAGAGGTTCGCGTGAAGCTCATCGAATTGTGGGCCGCTGCCGATATGGGCATGGAGCATGGTGACCCGCATTCCGGCCGCCTCTGCTGCTTCGCGCACCGCTTGCGCTTCGGAAATCCACACGCCGTGCTTCGAACTCGGGCCGCCCGTATCGCACTCATTGACGTGCCCATGACCGAACCCAGGGTTTACGCGCAGCGAAACTGCTCCGGTATATCCGGCCGCTTTGAGTTGGGCGATCATTCCTGGCGAGCCGACGTTTGGAAGCACGCCTTCCTTCAGCACTACCTTCAGCGCATCGTCCCGGAAGACGTCTGCTGTGAAGCAGATCTCGGGAGGTTCCTGCCCACCTGGGTAGCCCGCGTGCTTGGCGCGCAGCACTTCATTTCCCGAGACAGAATCGATCCATACGCCTGCTTTACGCATTTCCTGGAGAACCTTCGTGGTGGGCGAAGCCTTCATGGCAAATCGCGCCTGCACGCCCGGAGAGTCCGTCGTCGAGACTACGGCATCGATGCGTGAGCGAAGCACATCAGCATCCCAGATCCAAAATGGCGTGCCATATTCGGCAGCGAGGCGTTCGAGGAGTTCGGGATCAGCGGCGGGAGTGTGGGCAGGCGTTTTCACAGGCCGCCATTCATGCCTCATTCCGGCAAAAAGCTCAAGAGGCTACTGCCGCTTCGTTACCATCTGTCTCAGTAGACGCTCGCCGCCCGTCCGAGTGTCTCGGAAGACTAGCCATGGCGGGATTGATCCACGTGGGGGCACCACTTGCTCTAGACGGAGCCCCACAAATTCCTGCCCTATCGTCAGCCGCTGCGTCTTCGGGCGTGGGTTCCCTGGAGGGCTGAAATAATACACCGTCACCACATTCGGGCTCGCCACCTGCTGCCCGGTAAGCCGATCCGGCACCATCTCTGAGCGCCAATCAAACATCCGCACCTGCGAACGATCAAGCTGCTGGGGCGGTGGACGCCGCCCTCCCTGTTGCTGGTATGTTTGGCAGCCAGCAAGGAGTGCTATTGCAGCACCGAGGACAAAAAATCGCTTCATGCTAAGATCCTTCCACCCCTCCGGGGAAACCGCAAGACCCACCCGGCACATCACTCCCGACGCTTCGAATCATAAATCAGCGTCACCGGGCCATCGTTTACCAGCGCCACCTGCATATCTGCACCAAAGCGCCCCGTCTCCACCGCCGTCCCCGTTTCCCGCTCCAGAGCCGCCACGAATCCCTCATATAGAGGCACCGCTACCTCCGGCCTTGCTGCCCCCGTATATCCCGGCCGGTTTCCCTTCTTCAGGCTCGCATGCAGCGTAAATTGCGACACCACCAGCACCCGCCCGCCTACATCAGCCAGCCCCAGATTCATCTTCCCCACCTCATCCGTAAAGACTCTCACCCGAGCAATTTTTCCTGCCAGCCAATCGATATCCTCCTGCGAATCCGCCGCTTCCACTCCGAGCAAAAGCAAAAACCCCCGCTCGATTTCTCCCAGCACTTCACCCTTCATCGTCACCGAAGCTTCGCTCACTCGCTGTAAAACTGCACGCATCCTCCCCATCTACCACGCCCTCCCCATTGACGAAACCTCGCTCTCTCTTACCATCTCGCAGTCTTAAATCTTTTACCTTAAATCTCCCTACTCCATGACCTCAGCCGATCTCCGCCAGAGCTTTCTCGATTTCTTCCAGGAGAAACAGCACACCATCGTGCCCTCGGCCTCCCTCATGCCCACCTCGCCGAATCTCCTCTTCACCAATGCCGGGATGAATCAATTCATCCCCTACTTCCTCGGCACCGAAGCCGCCCCCTACTCTCCCGCCCGCGCCACCGACACCCAGAAATGCATCCGCGCCGGCGGCAAGCACAACGACCTCGACGACGTCGGCTACGACACCTACCACCACACCTTCTTCGAGATGCTCGGGAATTGGTCCTTCGGCGATTACTTCAAAGCCGAAGCCATCGAGTGGGGCTGGGAACTTCTCACAAAACGCTGGGGCTTCCCCGCCGAGCGCCTCTACGCCTCTGTCTACCGCCCCGCCGAAGGTGATCCCGCAGAATTCGACCAAGAAGCCCACGACATCTGGAAAGCTCTCTTCGAAAAAGAAGGCCTCGATCCCGAAATCCATATCGTAAACGGCGGCAAAAAAGATAACTTCTGGATGATGGGAGAAACCGGCCCCTGCGGCCCCTGCTCCGAACTCCACATCGACCTCACCCCCGCCGGTGACACCAAAGGCAAAATTGTAAACGCCGACGACTCCTCCTGCATTGAAATCTGGAATCTCGTCTTCATCCAATACAATGCCGAAGCCGATGGCACCTTCCGCCCGCTCCCCGCTCGCCACGTCGATACCGGCATGGGCTTCGAACGCGCCGCATCGGTAAAGCAATGCACCAAAGACTTCACAGATTTCTCAAAACTCCCGTCTAATTACGACGCCGATATCTTCACCGGAATCTTCAAAGAAATCGCCGACCTATCTGGAAAGCAATACACCGGCACCGTCCCCGCCGTAGGCCAGAAAACTGGTTTCTCCGATCAGGAGAAATACGACATCGCCTTCCGCGTCGTCGCCGATCACCTTCGCACCCTCAGCTTCTCCATTGCCGATGGAATTCTCCCCGGCAATACCGATCGCAATTACGTCCTCCGCAGAATCCTCCGCCGCGCCGTAAGATACGGCCGCACCCTTGGCCTCGGTGAAGACGGCACCCCCTTCCTCACCAAGTTACTTCCCGCTCTCGTCACCGAGATGGGCGAAGCCTTCCCCGAATTAGTGAAGCGCCAAGAAGCCATCGCCAAGACTCTCGATACCGAAGAAGGCAGCTTTAATAAAACCCTCGATCGTGGTCTTGCTCTCTTTGAGAAAAATGCCGCCACTCTATCAGGTGCACCATTCCCGCCCGAGACCGCCTTCGAGCTCTACGATACCTTCGGCTTCCCCGTCGATCTTACTCGCGTCCTCTGCGAAGAGCGCGGCATCACCCTCGATGAAGCCGCCGTCGAAGCGCGTCTCGAAGAAGCCCGCGAGCTTAGCCGCAGCGCGCACTCCAGCTCCACCGTCCGCGCCCTCGATATCTCCACAGATCACACCACCGAATTCGTCGGCTACGAGCACGACGAATGCGACGCCACCGTCCTCGAGCGCATTCCTGCCAGCGATGATCCCCAGGATGGCGTCTACCTCATCGTCGATAAATGCCCGCTCTTCACCGAGATGGGCGGCCAGGTCGCAGATACGGGAGCCGTTTTCATCGAAGACGAAAAAGAGCCCGTCCTCGCCGTCCAGAAAGTAGGCAACGCCACCGCCCTCCTAGTACTCACTCCGCCCAAGGAAAATGAAATCACGATTCATCTCGGAGTAAATCACCGCCGCGCTGTCGAGAATCACCATAGCGCCACTCACATTCTCCACTGGGCGCTCCACCAAGTCGTCGGCGAAGACGTCGCCCAGCAGGGATCCGTCGTCGATCACGAGCGACTTCGCTTCGATTTCAATTCCGCCGCCCTCACCGACGAGCAGACCAAAGAAGTAGAAGCTCTCGTAAACGCCAAGATCGAAGAGGACGCCCAAGTAAGTATCACGGAAGTGCTCCATGCCGACGTAAAAGAGCGCCAGGATATCATGCAGTTTTTCGGCGATAAATACGGCGAGAAAGTGCGCGTCGTCCAAGTAGGAGGAAAGCCCGGCAGACTAGACGGCTACTCCATGGAGCTCTGCGGCGGCACCCACGTAAACAAGACTTCCGAGATCGGAAAATTCGTCATCAAAAGCGAAGGCGCAATCGCCGCCGGTATCCGCCGGATCGAAGCCACCTGCGGCGACGCTGCTCATAGCTATTTGCAGGATGTAATGAGCAAGCTCCGCGAAGAAATTAGCGGTTTTTACAAAAAGCTCACCACCGCCAACGAAGGCCTCGCCGAAGCAGATGCCAAGCAAGTCGCCCCCCCACAGCCCGGCTCCGCCGAAACCCTCGCCGGCCTCACCGAAAATCGCGACGCCCTCCGCGAAGCCGCCGCCGAAGCGGAAAAGGCTCTCAAAAAAGCCCAATCCGCTGCCGCCAGTGCCAATGCCGCCCTCGCCCTCGCCGATCTTCTCGCCTCCGGCGAAAAGCGCATCGTACAAAGCCTCGAAGGCGATCCCGCCCTCCTCCAAGAACTCCTCAATGGCCTCAAAAAACGCGGCTTCGAAGGAGCCGCCATCTTCATCATCGACGACGGCCAAAAACTCCACCTAGGAGCCTCCGTAGCCAAAGAACTCACCCAGGATTTCCAAGCCGGAAAAATCATCACCCAACTCGCCGCAATCGCCGGTGGAAAAGGCGGCGGCAAACCCGAGCAAGCCCGAGGAGCTGCTCCTGATAGGGACAAGAAAGACGAAGTAGAAACCGCGGCACGAGAGTTGCTCGCCTAGCAGGTTGCGCTATCTGCCATTTACCAATGGAAACCGAACCGCCCATACTGGAAGTATTTGACTCGTTCGAAGAAGCCGAGGAGCGCCAGCGCTATGAAGATTCCGATAATTCCTCGCGACTTCAAAGCCTTTCAGCAAGTAGCCTTATTGTGAAAATAAAAAGTATTCCGTGTATATGATAAAGGTGGTATTGTTTCTGCTCAACCCCACGTAGGACTCTTGCGCTTTTGGCGTACCAATAATTTTTCAATACGATGAAATTCAGGTAAGCTAAAAGTAGAGTTTATCAATATTTACAAGAATTTCTCATGAAGATTAAGCTACTGTCGTTCTTAGCATTTACTGCGGCCACTACACCAGGCGTGGCAGCGCTGATTATTACCGAATTTATGGCGAACCCTTCTGCGCTATTGGATAACGTGGGTGAGTATTTTGAAGTCTATAATTCCGGTCCGGCTTCAATTAACGTGGGAGACCTCACGATTGCGGATGATGGGTCAAATTCTATCGACCTCATGATGGTGACGGCAATTATACCGCCCGGCGAGTTCTTCGTGTTTGGTAATAGCGCTCAGTCCTATGTTGATTATGATTTCAGCGGAGATGGAACTTTCGTCCTTGCGAACACTGCGGACGAAATCGTCATTACTAATACATCAACAATGGCCGAAATTTCACGGCTCAATTACACCGATGGAGATCCATTTGGTGCGGGTATTTCAGTTTCGCTGAATGACATTTCGAATGCGGTAGGCGGTGTTACCCAAATTTCGGATTATATCAGCTCAGATCCGGGCGTTTCCTATTCAACAGGTGATGCTGGTACGCCTGGAGCGGCAGGTGTGACGGTAGTGCCAGAGCCAGGCTCGACCCTCCTTATCAGCCTTGCCGGTCTCGGGCTTATTTTCCGCCGCCGCCGAGGGTAGGTTCTGCCGGTGCGGTGGTTAGAAAATAGGCTTATTTACTTTCCGAAGAGACGCTAGAGGCACGACTTCTACCTTTATTTTAGAAGCGGAGCTTTACGCCTACCGCTCCGAAGAAGGCGTTCTCGATTTCTTCGTCGTAGAGGACGATCTCATCATTGTCCTGGACTTGGAGGGATTGGGCGACGTGGAGGCCGCCTTCGGCAAACGCCCAGATCTTCGATTCGGGGCCACCGAGTTTTCGTTCGATTGCGGCGCTGAGGCGGATGGCAGAGTAATTGAGAGTGAGATCGTCCTCGCCTTCGATGGGGTTTTCTACGTTCCATCCACCGCCACCGGGGGAGGCATTGAGAGTGAGGAGCCAGTCGCGATTCGGAGCGTAGGCGATCTGGACGCGGGGGATGGTGAGGCTGAGTGACCATTGCTGGCTTGGAGTCCAGATGATACCGAGAGCGGGGAGGATGCTGGCTTCGCCGAGGTCGCTGGTGAAGAAGCCGCCAATGGCTCCGCGCCATTGATCGTTGAATTTATAGAGGCCGAGGGCAAGGGCGTTTACCCCGAAATCATCGCCGGAAATGTCTGAGAAATCAGAGAGGACGCCTGGAGCGACACGTCCCCAGAATTTCCAGCGATCTGAGGCGTCGTACCACAGGTTGGTAGAAAGCTGAATGCGGTGGAGATCAAGATCGGAGCCGATGAGATCGCCCGCTTCGCCTCCGGCGTCGAGACCATTGTAGCGGTAGCGGACTCCGAGAGTCCACTTGAGTTTATCTCCGAGGTAAAGTGGAGCATCTGCCCAGATGGAAGCTTCCGAGAAAGAAAAATCGCCAGCCTCGGGTGTATCGAAATCACTATCGCCGAGATGGAATCCGTAAGCGCCCGCGAAGCTGTAGGTCGGGATGAAGGATTCCTCGGTCTCTGCAGGGACGAGCGCTGTGTCGTCCGCAGTGGCGGCGAAGGCCGGAAGGAGGGCTAGAATGGAGAGGAAGCGTTTCATTAAGGGCATTATACGTCGGAGTTTTGTCTGCCGTGCAAAATATTGCGAGGGTTGACAGTTGATAGCAATGATAGCATTCTGGAAAATGGCTCAGCTTATTGTCAGACAGCTGGATGAATCAGTCGTCCAAAATCTTAAAGAGCGTGCGGCGAGAAATGGACACTCCACTGAAGAGGAGCATCGTCAGATTTTGTGCCAAGCTTTGGATTCACGTATTTCAGTCGAGCGCCGTGGGATGGGACTGAAGGAGGTTCTTGCGAGTGCTCCTGAGGGCTTTTCCGATCTTGATTTTGGCGAGCGAAACCGATCAGACGAACGTCCGGATCCATTTGCTCCATGAGCTACCTCCTCGATACAAATATCGTCTCGGAGATCAATAAAAATGCTCGATGCCATCCTTCAGTCCAGCGCTGGTATTCTGCGACTGACGAGAAATTACTCTGGCTCAGCGTTGTTGTCATTGCGGAGATCCGAAAAGGCATCGAACGAGTGCGGCCTCACGATCCTTCCCAGGCAGAGGCTCTCGAAAAATGGCTCGGTGACACTGAAATAAGTTTCTTTGGGAAGATCCTTCCGGTAGACGAAGGAATCGCTCATCGGTGGGGATTTTTGAATGCCAGGAATACGCTGCCCTATCACGATAGTTTTCTTGCCGCTACGGCCATCGAACACCGGCTAACTTTGGTAACAAAAAATACCGAAGACATCAAAAATACCGGAGTCAGTTACCTTAATCCATTCGAGCTCTAGTCTCACGCACATGCTTTCTGTCGATAACGTCACGCTCCAGTACGGAGCCCGCAAACTTTTCCAAGACCTGTCTTTTTCTATCGGATCAAAAGACAGGATCGCGTTCGTTGGCCCGAATGGTGCCGGCAAGTCCACCCTGATGAAGATCATCGCGGGAATCGAGGTGCCGGACGAGGGGAAGGTGGCAAAACCGAAGGATGCTGCCGTGGGCTACCTTCCACAGGAAGGGATTCACATTTCCGGGACGGAGCTTTTTGCGGAGGTAGAGACGGCCTTTGGCGATGCGCTGGCGATCCAGGCGCAGCTGGATGCCGCCGTGGAAGAGCTGGAACACATCGATTACGAGAGCGATGAGTATCCCGAGGCGCTGACGCATTTGGAAGTGCTCCAATCGAAGCTCGATCACCACGATGTGGGGCGAATGAAGCCACGAATCGAGACGGTGCTTCAGGGGCTGGGCTTTAAGCGCAGCGATTTTACGCGGGATTGTGGGGAGTTTTCTGGAGGTTGGCAGATGCGGATTGCTCTTTCAAAACTCCTTCTCCAGGAGCCCGAAGTACTTCTTCTCGACGAGCCCACAAACCACCTCGATCTCGATTCCCAACAATGGATCGAGAGCTTCCTCCACAATTACGCCGGTGCGATTATCTTAATTAGTCACGACCGCGCCTTCCTGGATTCCCTTGTAAAACGTGTGCTCGCTTACGAGGGCACCGGAAAGGTCGAGGAGTATGCAGGAAATTATTCTTACTATGAGCGCGAGCGTGGAGCGCGTCGCGAACTCGTCGTGCGAGCCTATAAAAACCAGCAGCGCGAAATCGAGCGTGCGGAGAAGCTCATCGATCGTTTCCGCGCAAAGGCTTCGAAGGCAGCGATGGCGCAGAGCCGGATCAAAGCGCTCGATAAAGTAGAACGAATCGAAATTGATGAGGTCGCCGCTGAAGTGAATTTTCAATTCCCCCAGCCTCCGCCGAGTGGGCACACCGTCGCGTCGCTCACGTCCGTTACCAAAAAATATGGAGACCTCACGATCTTCAAAGACTTCGATTTCGAGATTAATAAAGACGACCGCATTGCCATCGTCGGCGTGAATGGAGCGGGCAAATCTACATTCTCTCGCCTCGTCTCCGGGCAGGAAGACCCGACGACTGGCGAGCGCAAGCTTGGGCACAAAGTAGAGGTAAGCTTCTTCTCCCAGAACCACGCCGATGAGCTCGATCCAAAACGCACTGTTCTGGAAACGGTCGAAGCCGTGGCGTCGCGCGATGCCGCGCCACGCGTGCGCTCCCTGCTCGGGAGTTTCCTCTTTAGAGGAGATGATGTCTTCAAGACGATTGGTGTGCTCAGTGGTGGCGAGCGGAGTCGAGTCGCTTTGGCTCGCATGTTAGTCCAGCCCGCGAATTTCCTCATTCTCGATGAGCCTACAAACCACCTCGACATGGCGAGCCAGGAGACCCTTCAGCGCGCGCTCAACGAATATACCGGCACCTACCTCATCGTCTCGCACAACCGCGCCTTTCTTGATCCGGTAGTCACTAAGGTTCTCGAATTCATTCCTGGTCAGTCGCCACGTCTCTTTCTTGGAAACGTCACCGATTACCTAGATAAAAAGAAGGCCGAAGTGGCCGCCGCCGCAAAAGCATCAGCCCCGCAGAAAGGCGCAGCGGGCTCGACAAAGCTACAGGGCGCAAACCGCAAAGAGCAGCGCCGGCTCGAAGCCCAAAAGCGCCAGGCAAGAGCAAAAAACCTCAAGCCGCTTCAGGCAGAACTCGCGAAAATCGAAAAAATCATCGCCGATCTCGAGAAAGAAAAAGCCGATGTGACCACCAAAATGCAGGATCCTGTATTCTTCGAAGACCAGGCAAAAGCAAAGGTCACTGCCGCGCGCTTCAAGGAAATTGATGTGGAGATACAGAATGCCTACACCGAGTGGTCGCGTGTCTCCGAAGAGCTAGAGGCACTTGAGATCTAGTTTTCCGGAGAAAGATTTCGCTCGGAGATGAGGTAGTTCTTAGATGCGATTTCTTATAGCAATTACATCTTTCGGGCTCGCCACCTTTTCTGCTGCCCAAAGTGGAGATAATGGCGAAGCTCAAGAAGACCCAATCCCGATTGATCAAATTGCCCCAGCACCCGTGCTTTCGCCGGAAGAAGCGCTTGCCGCTTTTCAAGTAGAGCCAGGATTCAAGATCGAACTCGTCGCCTCAGAGCCGATGATCGAAGATCCGGTAGCAATCCGATTTGATGCCGATGGTCGCCTCTGGGTCGTCGAATTACGGGGCTATATGCCCGATATTGATGGGCATGGCGAGGACGCCCCTGTCGGTCGAATCGTCATTCTCGAAGATACCGACCACGACGGCAAGATGGACACCTCCAAGGTCTTCCTTGATGGGCTCAATCAAGCGCGCGCCATTTCTCTCGTCGAAGGCGGCATCCTCTACTGCGAACCTCCCGGCCTCTACTTCGTAGAAAAAACCGCCGATGACCAAGCGGGTGCGCGCACCTTAATCGATCCTGATTACTGCACCGGGGGCAATATCGAGCATAAGCCAAATGGTCTCATCCCTGCGCTCGATAATTGGATCTATTCCGCAAAATCCGATCGCCGCTACCGCAAGATCGATGGTGAATGGGTAATGGAAAAGACCGAGCCGCGCGGCCAGTGGGGCATTGCTCAAGACGACTTCGGGCGTCTCTACCACAATACCAATTCCAGCGGCCTCCGCGGCGATTCCGCTCCTCCGTCCCTTCTCCTGCGCAATCCCCACTTCAAATCCAAGCGCGGAATCAATATAGGCCTTGGCTCAAATAACATCGCCTCCATCCACCCCAATCCCGGGGTAAATCGCGCCTACCGAAAAGGAATGCTCCACGAAGACGGAAAGCTCAAAAAATTCACCGCCGCCTGCGGCCCAGTCGTCTTCCGCAGCCCACTCTTTGGCGAAGGCTACTTCGGTGATGCCTTCGTCGCCGAGCCCGCTGCAAATCTCATCAAACGCTACGAACTCGGCGAGAAAAGTGGCCACATCACCGGAAGCGACGCCACCCCTAATCGTTCGTTTCTCGCATCTACCGATGAGCGATTCCGCCCCGTCTCACTCGACAATGCGCCAGACGGTTCACTCTACGTCGTCGATTTCTACCGCGGTATCATCCAGCACAAGACCTACGTCACCAGCTACCTCCGTAGGCAGATTCTCCACCGGGGGCTCGAAAATCCGCTCGGCCTCGGACGTATCTACCGCATCGTCCCCCAAGACTTCGCGCAACCTCCCGCACCGAAGCTCTCCGAGCTAAACACCCAAGCCCTCGTCGCAAAGCTCTCGGCTCCCGACGGCTGGACCCGCGATACCGCGCAGCACCTCCTCATCCAGCAGCAAGACAAATCAGCCATCACTCTCCTGCGTAAGCCGCAGGAAACCACCCTCGGCCAGATCCATGCCCTCTGGGTGCTCGAAGGAATGGGCGCTATCGACGACACTCATCTCGCCAAGATCGCATCCGGGACGAGCCATCCAAAAGTCCTCGCCACCATCGCCCGCCACACCTCTTCGATCTCTCTACTCGCAAAGCTCGCCGAATCTGAAGCTCCCGACGTTCGCCTCGCGCTCGCCTTTCGCCTTGGGCAGATCGATGATCCCAAAGCTCTCTCGCTCCTCGCGAATATTGTTAATTCCACCGATGACCTACTCGTCTCCGACGCCGCCGTTTCCGGCCTTGCCGGGCGTGAATCCGCCTTTCTCGCCGCCCTGGAAAACCCCGCTGCCGGCCTTGAAAAAAATCTCGAAGCCATCATCGCCAAAGTCGAAAAAGGCCCCCAAGCAGAGACCCAACTCGCCGGAAAAAACCTCGAAAGCTATCACCGTGGTAAAGGAGCCTACACCACCACCTGCTTCGCCTGCCATGGAGCCGATGGGCAAGGCATCACCCCCATCGCTCCACCGCTTGCTCGTTCCGAATGGGTCACCGGCTCCACGGAACGCCTCGCCCACATCATCCTCAATGGCCTTCAAGGTCCCATCACCGTAAATGGCATTCACTACGCCCCCCCAGAAATCCAGCCCATCATGCCCGGCCTCGGCCTCACCCCCGGCTTCGACGATCAGACCATCGCCGATATCATGACCTACACCCGCAACGCCTGGGGTAACCAAGCCCCAGCCGTCTCCGCCAAAGAAGTCGCCGCCCACCGAGCAAGCGCAAAAAAAGGCATCTACACCCCGGAGGAACTCATGGCGAACTAGCAGCGGATGGAATCATTGCCGCAAGATCTTGCGATCCGGCACCGGATGAGGGATAGATGAGAGACCAATGACGCTCGCATGCCTAGACCTTGAAGGAGTTCTGATCCCGGAGATCTGGATTGAATTTGCCGAAAAAACCGGGATCGATGCTCTCAAAGCGACGACACGGGATATCCCAGTTTACCGAGATCTCATGGCTCAGCGTCTCCGCCTTTTGATAGAAAATGGCTTGGGAATCCACGAGATTCAGGAAGTAGTCGCCACGATGGCTCCGCTCCCCGGAGCCGCTGAATTTCTGGATTGGCTGCGCGAAAATTACCAAGTGCTCATCCTCTCCGATACGTTTTACGAATTCTCTGCGCCACTCATGAAGCAGCTCGGCTACCCGACGGTCTTTTGCCATCGGCTCGAAGTCGCGGAAAACGGCACCATCACCGATTTCATCCTCCGCCAGGAAGATCAGAAGCGGAAAGCAATCCAAGCGCTCCACGGGCTGAACTTCAAATGTATCGCCGCCGGCGATTCCTACAACGACACCACCATGCTCGGCGAAGCCAACGCAGGCATCCTCTTCTGCCCGCCAGAAAACGTGATTGCTGAATTCCCGCAATTTCCGGTGGCGATGGACTATGGCGAATTACAAAAAGAATTCGAAGCGGCGAGCGCGCGAATCGCGTAAGCCGTGATATTGGCCTCTAGGCCAATTCACATTCCGCTCAGCTTTCACCGGAGCCATACCTGGTTTCACCGATACCTTGCTCCGTTTCATTCTCATCGCGTTAGGCGTCAGCGCCGCCTTCCTTGCCCGATTCATCTACTCCGCCGATAAGCCTTCGGACACCAAGTGGGCAGCGCGCGTCGTCGAGGGAAAAGTCCCCGGCTTCAATGATTACCTTACGTCTGGCTTCTGGGCCACGGGCGTTTTCGGTCTCGTTCTTTGCCTCGCCTTACTGGCCACCGCCTACTGGTGGGCTCCTTGGGTGAAACACCCGGCAATTCGCATCGCGGTTTCTCCTGAAAAGCCGTCTGCGTCACCTAGGTACTTTTGGCTCATCATCCTCCTCGCCGTCGTAGCCGGAGCCGTGCCTCGAGCCATGCGGCTCGATCATTCACTTTGGGGAGATGAGGCCTGGGCCGCCGGTGATTACACCCACGGCACCTTCAAACCTATCGAAAAAAACAACCGCCAGGGCGAACTCGAATTCGCCCCCACCAGCTGGCGTCACGCCCTCTTCGACGACCGCGGCGGCGGGAATAATCACGTCCTCATGACCGCGCTCGCCCGCGTCAGTTCCTCCATCTGGCGCACCGCGACCGGCTCGCCGCGCTCCCACTATTCCGAAGCCGCCATGCGCGTTCCTGTCCTCATTGGCGGGCTCCTTTCGATCATTGCCGCCGCCTGCGCCCTCCGCGCCGCCGGCCTCGCCCGCGCCGGTCTCATCGCCGCCTGGCTCTTTGCCCTTCACCCATGGGCCGTGCGCTACGGCAGCGAAGCTCGCGGCTACGGGCTCCTTCTCCTCGGCCTATTCCTCGCATTCTGGATGCTTACCCGTGCCTTGGAATCTGGCCAGTGGCGCTATTGGTGGGGCTTTGCCGCCGCCGATATTATCATGCTCTTTTCCTGGGCAGGCGCGGCCCACCCCGTAGGTGTGTTGGCTCTCGTAGGCCTCGGGATCATCATCGGGAAAACCAGGTTTCACCCACCCACGCTCGTGCGATGGTTTTTCGCGCACACCGTGGCCGCTTCTATTTTTCTCGTCTCTTACATCCCGCGTCACTACCAAATTGTACACTGTAAAGAACGCACCACCGGCTTTCTCACCTTCCCGAGCAATTTACACTGGTGGGATAATCTCACCTTCCACCTCCTTACCGGAGCCAATCTAGCCGACCGCTATCCAGATCTTCCTCACCCGAATTCGCTCACCGATTACTTCGGTGGGAACTCAATCTGGGGCGCAATCGCCGGGCTCCTTGGCCTCGCGGCCATTATCTTTGGCTTCATCATCCTTGTTCGGAAAAATAGAAGCCCCTTCGCGCTTATCCTCGGCAGCGTATTCGTCGCCTTCCTCATCGCCATCCTTCACGTAAGTGTCATCATGGGAGAAGGCCTCCTCTACTTCTACATGGTCTATCTTCTTCCTGCACTCGTCCTCCTTGCAGCGATTACGATTGCGCAATTGGGGCGTTTCATCATCCCCGCCATCGCCATGATCTTCGGTTTGTGGTCGCTCCCGCTTCACAACGCCATCACCATTCCCGCCGAGCGACTTCGCGACGCCTGGGAAGTGACCCGCGGCCAGCATGAAACCCATTACGCCACCGCGCCCTCCAAAGTCCGCACCTGCTATCTTTGGCGCTCCGGCGAAATCTACTCCCCCCGCGCTGAGCTCCACGCCCGCACCCTTCCTGCTATTGAGCAGCAGATGCGCCTCGCCCGCGAGGCCAATGATGAACTCTACGTCACGATCGGTAATCTCGGCTTCGTCTACCGCACCACACCAGACCTTTACGCCCTCCTCGAAGATCCCACCGCATTTGAAAAGGTCGGCGAATTTCCCGGCGTGAATCCCATCGTCAGCCTCAAATGCTACCGCATGAAAACCGCCTCCTCCCAAGGCTCAGCCCAAGATCAACGTCGACGGCGCAGCGCACCAAGCGCCAGCCCCAATCCCGCAAGCAATGCACTCCCTGGCTCAGGAACCGGCGCCGCAGATTGAGCGACCTCTTTCCCGAATCGAAGGATCGGCGCATCAAAGCCCTGGAGCGTAGCAATCCGCTCCACGTGCCCACCAAGTAAGTTATCCGTCCCAGCCTTCCAATGCAGCCCGGCAAGGGTAAGCACCCCATTGCGATCCACGAAGGTAGGAGCACCCGTCTCCGCATCACCTCGAATCGCGCGATCCGGCCCCGCGCCAATCACCCCCGTCCGTGTTGAAAACGTCGGAGCTTGATAAAAGCTCGTCGTATCCACCGAGCCCACTCCCGAAGCCTCATTCGCACCCACCACAAAACTCAGTGGATTCGAAGGGCTCACCGCGCCCACTGCCACTAGCGATTCCCTCGCCGTAAGCGACCTCTCGATCTCATACGAATACACATCCGATCCCGGAGCCGTCTCCAGCTTCCCCAGCCAAAGATCCGTAAGCCCCACCCGAAATCCATAGTCCACCGCATGGGCGGAAACGCTTCCCCCAACAAATGTCACCGTCTCACCCGGAGAGAGCCGCGCCGAGGCCGACGTCAAAAACCACCCCTCTCCAATATGCGTCGCGAACCTCCCAGAATCGGTTCGCCCCACGCCAGAAAAATCATACCCCTCTCCGAAAAATACCTCATCTCCTCGGTCATCCACAAAACGCTCATGCCGCTGCGGTGAATACTCAGTGATCATCGTCTGAGCAATCAGCGAAGATCCCGAGGCTATTGAAGTGAGTGCGAGGAATATGGCAAATTCAGTATTCATGCCTGATAATATCTCTTATGTGCGAAAAATACAATAATTATATTGTCGGAATTGCAATTTTTATAGTTATCGCGACCAAAATCAATCATATTTGAGAATTTCCCCGTAGAGCAATTTGATAAATATCAGGATTTCCATAGAATATGTGCCATATTACCCGCGACGATGAACTCTCACTTCGCAAATTCTCAGCTCGAATTGGCCTGCCGAATCGCTTCACCAGACGATGTCATAGAAGCCCTCGAAGACGGCGCAGACATCAATTGCAACGGCTCGTCGCCCCTCTTCCTCGCCATCGGCGCAGGAAGTAAAGAAACCACCCAGCTCCTCCTCGATCGCGGAGCGGACACCTCCCTCTTCCAAATCTCTGCGAATGAAGAAGACGCCGTAGAAAAGCTCCTCGCCCTCATTCCACCCATCAAAGGAAATGATCAGAGCGAAGAAAAGCAAATCGACGCCAAAGTCCTCCGCGCCTTCGATCGCATGATCCTAAAATCCGGCCTACTTGAGCCCGTAAGGAAAAACCGAAAATCTGAATACGAAGCCTTCGCCACCGGCCTTGAAGAAGTCGCGGCCGAAGGCTGCTACGCCATCGTCCGCGAATTTCTCACCGCAAACGCAGATAAATCCGAGACCGATCTCCTCGCCCATACAACCGATGAAGCGGATGAAAAATACCGCACCGCCAGCGAAGAAGAAGAGCCCCGTGAATTGCTAAAGCAATATCTCAAAGAGCTTAAAAAGCGATAACGCCACATCGGCAAAGTGCAGAATCGCGAAAGACCGAGAAATCGATATCCTCGACTCAAGCGAATCATAGTTAAACAATCCCGGAGAATCGGAGTGAGTGAATATGAAGCCAGGTCACCAGGCAGGCCCCGAGGCCAGGAGTAGTGAGATCGTGAGGGAACCCAGCGTTTAGCCAGCACGAGC
>CALAIY010000022.1 GCA_937922595.1 uncultured Verrucomicrobiales bacterium
CCCAAGCCGGAAGACGCCGAATTCCCTGAGCGCTTCACGGGAATTTTAACGAATGACAAAGGAGCTTCCTCGATTCTCATCGACGTCACGATAGACGGCGCGGCTCCAACCGCCGTCACAACAGCGACTTCCGAAGCGGTCGCGCCAGCGGCCCCTCAAGCGGACGACTCATCCTCCGCCGATGGCATCACCGCTAAGGAACAAGCCCAGATCGATGAAATTCGGAGTTGGGGAGTTTCCAATATCGATGGCACGATGAAAACCGAAGAAACTTCCGTCGCCCTCATGGTGCTTTTCGCCCTCATTGGCGGTGTGATCCTCAATATCATGCCCTGCGTCTTCCCCGTACTTGGCATCAAAATCATGGGCTTCGTCCAGCAAGCCGGAGAGGATAAAAGTAAAGTCCGCCTCCACGGCCTCGTCTTCGCGCTGGGCGTCATCCTCTCCCTGTGGGTTCTCGTGGGACTTCTACTTGCGGCCAAGGCCACCTGGGGATTCCAGCTTCAGTCTCCAGAATTTCTCGCCGTTCTCATCGGATTCCTCTTTCTCTTCGGTCTTTCAATGAGCGGAGTCTTCGAATTCGGAAGCTCTCTCACAACCGTAGGTGGCAATCTCCAAAGCAAGCAAGGCTACGCAGGCAGCTTCTTTTCAGGCCTCCTCACCGTGGCCGTTGCCACGCCCTGCACCGGGCCGCTCATGGGACCCGCGCTCGGATTCGCCATCAGCCAGCCTTGGTATATCGCATATCTCATTTTCACAGCGCTCGCTATCGGCGTGGCTCTCCCCTACGTCGTCCTCTCCTTTGTCCCCGCACTCATCAAGATGCTTCCTCGTCCTGGTGCTTGGATGGAGACGTTTAAGCAATTCATGGCCTTCCCGCTTTATGCGACGTGTCTCTGGCTCACGATTGTCTTCGGAAAGACAATCGGCCTCTCCGGCCTCGGCTGGCTCCTCTCGGGTCTTCTTCTCACCGCAATGGGTGCCTGGGCATTCGGAAGATACGGCACACCGGTAAAGAAGCCACGCACGCGCTTCCTCGGCCGGCTCGCTGGCGTCGCCGCGATTGGTATCTTTGCCTTCGCCGCCCTTAAAGGAATTTCCACAAAACCTGAAAGCACCACCCAAGGAACCGTCACCAAATACGGAATCGAATGGGAGCCCTTCAGCCTTGATCGAATCATCGATCTTCGTGCCCAGGGCCAGACGATATTCTTAGACTTCACTGCAAGTTGGTGAGCTACTTGCCACCAAAACGAGGCGGTCGCCTTCGGAAATAAAGCAAATGGAGATAAGGTTCGCGCAGCATTCGCGGAAGGAAACGTCGTCGGCATGATCGCTGATATGACGGAAGAGAACGAAGTTCTCACAAACTTCCTCTTCGCCTACAAAGCCGCATCTATCCCCTTCTATCTCATCTACCCGGGCAACAACGAGAAGCCCGCAATTCAGCTCCCAGAAAACTTCGGCAGTGCAGATCCAGTTCTCGATGGTCTCGCCGCAGCGAAGTAAGAAACAACTAAAGTAGCCCCTCCAAAAAAGAAGGGGACGGACACTAAAGAGCCGGCGGGATTACTCCCGCCGGCTCTATTTTTTTAAGCGATGCTCAAGCGAGGCTATTCGAATTCCGACCAGCCGAGCTCTGCTAGGGCTTTCGCGCGGAGCGTGCGGTCCTCTTCACTGAGATCCCCATCCTTACGGGCTTCTTCGATTTCTTTTAAAACGCTCCCCCAGTTACCCACGCTCTTCGCCGCGAAGAGGCGAAGCGTCCGGCTTGGCGCCCCCCATTTCTTGGCTTCTTTGAATGCGGATGGGACGTCGCTAGATAATTTCATCTGCTCTGAATAGGCAGTAAAAAGAGCTTTCTTCTTTTGAGCCATTGCGGCGTGAAGCTTGCGCGCCTGAAGGGTGCCGTTTTTTCCAGGGTCACTGTTTTGACCGAAGTAGCTTGCGATATCGCCTTCGTTTATCAGTGAGATCACGGCTTGGGTGAGTTCCTCTGATGGCGCTTCTTCGAGTGCTTCAAGCGCCTCTTTGATTTCGGTATTTGGATCGCTCACTACCGCGTCATCATCTTCGTCTTGGGATTCTGATTTCGCGACGATTGTGGTGAGTTCGATCGTTTGGGGCTTCCCGCGTTCCAGGGTGAGTTTTCCTACGAGACGGTCTCCTGGGCGTGCCCCGGCTGGGAGATCTTCGACTCCACCAATAAAGAAGGTGGCGCTTCCACCGAGGAGGAGAGTTGTTCCAGCAAAATTACTGCGTCCTTCCAGTGCGGCTGCAGCAGTCTTTGCTATCGGCAAGCTGATGGAGCTTTCGAGCTTCCGGTCCAGATGAAGCGGGAGCTTTTTCAACTTACCGAGACGGTCGTGATCAGAATGGCGAAGCTCTAAGGACAGGGTGAAATTTCCTGCCGAAAGCGTGCAGGGATCTGCGAAGGTATCCCGTGTGGCAACGCTCTTGCCAGTCGCATCTCGGATGATTTGGAGCTGGGATTCAAATTCGGAATCATAGAGGTAATCATTTAGGCCGGGAAGAAGCGCACGGATTTCGGTTTCCTCAGAGAGTTCGAACGCATAGGTCAAGTTCAGAGCAAATTCGGGCTTCCCAGTTGGGGTGCGGTCGAGATCCCGTGGGTCATCGAGCGCGATGATCTCAGCAGCATTAGGAGCGATGGTTCTGCGAATGCTTTCGAGTGTCGCCTCTGGATCGAGGGAGGCTTCTCCCGCAAGCGCTGAGACTTGCCATTCATTTGATGAGATCCCGGTGAATGCCACAGGGGTTTGCTTTGCCAATGTAAGACCACCGAAGCGAACGGAAAATTTGAACCGATTGCGCTGCTGTTCATTCCAAAATTGAGCAAACGTGAGTTCCATGGTCTCACCGCTACGCACTGGGAAGTAAGCTTCAGTCTCGCCAACGACGGGAATAGAGAGGAACGTTCGCGTTCCCACATTATGGTAATTGGTGCCTGGAAAGGCCTGTTGGCTGTGGGCGAACATTCTGACCGGTTGCTTGAGGCCAATGCCTTCTGCGGTAAGCTTTGCCCACTTTGCTCCATCCGGAACTGAGGCAAACGTGCGGCGAACCTCTCCTGGTGCCAACTCCCACTCCTGGCTCCAATTCATCGCAAGACTAGGGTCGGGACGAAGCACCGTAATCGGAACTCGAAATATGGGGACACCTGCGGCGTAAGCAATCACTTCTGCGTGATTCTCACCGAATTCGAGTCCAGTGGGATCAATGCCAATGGAAAATATTCGGTCTACGCCAGAGAGTATGAAATTCTCTGGTGAAGTTACCCAGTCGGCGGAGCATTCAAGCCGCGACTCAAGGTAGAATTCCGCGCGCATTTCTTCGCTTCCAATTTCAGGAAAAACCGGTTTTACCGACACTTTAAAGCGCTGAGCGTGGTCGGTATCTGCGACCTCTCGAAGATAGATTCCTCGACCGTCCTGGCGGAGTGCTCCACCTACCACCTCTACGTCAAAGCGCGGGAGGGAGGGCATTTCAGTAAGTGCCTCGTAGGTCGCGCCTACTTGGAGCATTCCTCTGCCCTGCGTCCACACATCTAGTCCTTCGATCGGACGCGCACTATTTTCGACTGCGCGCTTCACATCGGAAGCGCGCCAAGCTTTACCTTCTGATCGAAGCGCTGAAAGGGCTAGGGCGATGCCTCCACAGGCATTGGGCGAAGCCATGGAGGTGCCATGTGCAAGCATTGCTCGCTGAAGCTCCCATGTGGGGACTGAGGACACCGCGCCTCCGGGTGAGCAGATATCCACACCCCAGGAACCATCAAAAGTCGGCCCGCGTGAGCTCCAGGTGTAGGCCGTTTCTCCAATATCTTCGAGCATCGAGTAGGCGTCACGCATGAGTGACGAAGTAAGAATGGCACCAACGCCGATCATTGCATCTGAAGTGCCGCCAGGAGCACCTACCGTGGAAAGCGCAGGTCCCGAATTACCCGCGGAACTCACGAATACGATATCATCTTCATCGACGAGCCTGATAAGTGTCTCCGCAAGTCTGCCGGAATCCGGTGTGCGCGTGGGCTCACCGTAACTCATATTGATAAGATCGATGCGCTTCTTGGCGTGAATCTCACGGATCATATTGGCCGTTCGGCGCAAGGCGTGAGGAGTCTCCATTCCATCAAGGCGAGTATCGCCAATCTTGATAGAGATGAGCTGTGCCCCAGGGGCAATGCCATCAAGCTCTGGGCGCTCAGGAGTGTGTGCGCCCACGATTCCGGCGACGTGTGTGCCGTGCATTCCGCAATCAAATACGACTGAGAGCGTCACTTCATCCGCGTCGTTGTCTCCATAGACTTGCACTCCAAAATTAAGGAGCGCAGGAGCGGGAAATGTAGCGAATTCCTGAGCGACTCCGAATGGGCGCAGGACAGATTCATCCGCTAAGTCCGAATCATTATCCGTATCGATGAGAACATGCCAGCCTTCGGAAAACCACGCCACGCATTTGTAGGTGGGGCCTGAATCTTCCGCGTGCTCAGTCAGTGACTTCACGGCGTCAATCTGCGCGGAAAGCTCCACACGCCGATTGGCCTGCTCATCGGTTTCGATCGTGGGGTGCTTTTCGTCGAATTCATGGAGAGCACGCTCGACCTCGCGTTGCCGGGTGGCGAAGGCCAAGTTTCGTTCGTGGTTGCGCTCAGATTTGAGGCGGCTCACGAGTTCTAAAGGGAAAAAATCCCAGGCTGGGAGTTTTCCTGCCCAAAGCGTTTCGCCCGTAGCGACATTTTCAGGGAGTGCCAGTTTACCTTCAGCACCATCCCGCTCCCATTTTGTGAGTGTAATATCACCGCTTCCTGTTGCGTCGAGAAGCTCGATCATTTTGGGCTCTCCGGTGGTGGTCTGCTGGAGCCCAGGAGCTCCAGGATCGATTCCTGTATCGAGAATGACAATCAGTGTGCCACGGCCATCCGCATCTGGGTGTTCGGCACGAAATGTCGTTGCCCCAATCTCTTCAGCTGGCTGAAGCCCCTCCCACTGGGCAGGTGCAAAACCCGCCGTGCTGATGATGGCCAGTATCGAAACTTTTGAAATCTGAAAATTCATGATTCCCAAGTTTCCTATAAAAACAGAGAGGGAGCAAGCGCGACTTGGCATTCTCTTTCCCCCGGCTATGCATTACTCCCCTCTTATCCTCTTTTTATGACCCCTGCCTTCCATCTGCTCGTCGTCTCAGCGCTCGGCCTCACTCTTGCTCACGCCGCACCGCCGGCATCTATTGATACCTTAGCCGAGGCCTCAAAAACACATGGAGTTCGGCTTACCATTCCTGAATTTCCTGCCAATGCTGAAGCGATCGCTCGCGAGGTCGATACACTCATCAAGCACTTCAGCGAGGCTGGCGACGCCATTGCTGCGGCCAAAGATGATCGCACCTACGAGTCCACCATCGGTGCCCTTGATGGGCTCAGCGCAAAAGCGGGAGAAATCCTTGCTCCAATCAACATTCTCGAAAACACGAGCCCGGATGCCGCTCTCCGCACAGCCGCCTCCGAGCAGCTCCAGCGCTTTGAGGAGTGGGAAGTGACTTTTTCCTATCGGGAGGACATCTACCAATCGGTCTCCGCTTTTGCCGAGATTAATCCGGCATTGTCCGGTGAACAGGCTCGTCTCCTCGAAGAAACCGTCCGAAGCTACACTCGGAAGGGATTCGGACTTCCCAAAGGGAAACGCGCCCGCATCGAGGCCATGCAGAAGCGCCTCGCGGCTACCGCCACCGAATTTGCCACGAATATTCGCGAAATTCCGGCACCAGTCACTTTCTCAGCAAAAGAGCTCGAGGGCGTCCCACAGCCCCTTCTCGATGCGCCCGGCGTCAAGACCGGCGAAGACGAATACACTCTCCAAGCGAATATCACCTACCACTTCGTTCAAGTGCTCGATAATGCCATCTCCTCGGATACTCGCCGGAAGATGCTCACCACTCGCCTCTCTCATGTCTCCCAGGAAAACACCCCGCTTCTTGAGCGCGCTCTCGACCTTCGCACCCGCATCGCAGGGCTTCTCGGCTATGCCACCTGGGTCGATTACCGCACGGAGACCCGGATGGCCGGAAATTCCGCCACCGTACGCGATTTTCTCCGCGATTTACGGCTCGATCTCGACCCCAAAATCAAAGGCGAGCTAGCGACTCTAGCCGGGCTCAAAGCCGCCGAGACTGGCGACAAAGACGCCAAAATCGAATCTTGGGACGTCCGCTACTACCAAAATCAGCTCAAGAAACAGCGCTTCGCAATCGATACCGAAGCCCTCCGCGTCTTCTTCCCCTACGAAAAAACTCTCGCCGGTATGTTCGGCGTCTATTCAACGATTTTCGGTATCACCATCGTAGAAGTCCAGAATCCCGCTCCATGGTATGAAGGCGTCACGCTCCATTCCATCACCGATACTGCGACCGGGAAGCCACTTGGGCTTTTTTACCTCGATATGTTCCCCCGCGAAGGGAAATTTAATCATTTCGCACAGTTTGGAATCATTCCCGCTCGTCGCGAAAGCGCTGACCTCTACCAGCGCCCCACCGTCGCACTCATCTGCAACTTCCCATCACCTGAAGGCGATGCCCCATCCCTACTCACTCTCGACCACGTCGAAACGCTCTTCCATGAATTCGGCCACGTTCTGCACAGTATCCTTACAGAGGCAGATTCCGTCTCATTCTCCGGCACAAACGTTCCTAGAGATTTTGTCGAAGCCCCATCCCAAGTACTCGAATACTGGATGACCCAGAAATCGGTGCTAGATACCTTCGCTGCCGATTATCGCGACCCCTCCAAGAAACTCCCTCAAGAAACCCTCGATAACATCTTGGCCGCCGAACTCGCCACCATCGGTCTTCACTACGCCCGCCAGCTCAGCTACGCCCTCACGGATTTTAATCTCCATTCTTACTCCAGCGCCGAGCAGATCATCACCCCCACCACTGTAGCCAACAACACCGTGCGTAACATCTATCTAGAGAACCCCGAAGACACCACATTCGTCACCAGCTTCGGTCACATCATGGGCGGCTACGACTCTGGCTACTACGGATACGCCTGGGCCGACGTCATTTCCGCCGACCTCGCTTCCATCTTCGAAAAATCGGGTAACTTTCTCAATCCCGAGCTAGGAATGAAGCTGCGCAAAGAAATCTTTTCTCAAGGCCACTCCCGCCCTATTGAAGAATCCATCGAAGCCTTCCTCGGCCGTCCGAGATCGAACGAAGCATTCATCCAAAAACTCGGAATTAAATAAATCGCACGTGATTCCCAAGTTCCTATTCCTATCGCTTACCCTCGCCTCGCTCAGCTTTTCAAGCTGCAGCAAGACGAGTCGCGTTGCCGAAGCCACCGCCAACAAGCATCTCCTTCTGGCCAACGGTAGCGAGCCTAAAGCCCTCGACCCAGCTCTCGTCTCCGCCGTTGGTGATGCGAATATCATGCGCGCCCTCTTCGAAGGGCTCGTCGCCAACCATCCCTCCAGCGACACCATCGTCGAGCCAGGCGTTGCCGAATCCTGGTCATCAAACGACGAATTCACCGTCTGGGACTTCAAGCTTCGCAAAGACGCCAAATGGTCTAATGGCGATCCCGTCACCGCAGGTGATTTCATCTACTCCTACCACCGAATGCTCCATCCCGAGCTTGCTTCTCCATACGCGAGCATGCTCTGGTTCATCAAAAATGCCGAAGAATTTAACCGCGAGGAGATCAGCGATTTCTCCAAAGTAGGGCTCGAATCCTCCAGCGACCACGATCTTCGCATCACGCTGAAGAACCCTGCGCCGTTTTTCTTACAAGTCCTCAAGCACACGTCTTGGCTTCCCGTCCATCAGCCGACAATCGAGAAATTCGGCACGATGACCGACCAGTTCACCCTCTGGCAGCGCCCAGGCAATCACGTAGGCAACGGCCCCTTCAAGCTCGACTCATGGAAGATCAATCGCTCGGTCGAAGTCACTCCCAATCCCCACTACTGGGATCGGGATATCGTAAAGCTCAAAAAGATCTCCTTCTTCCCCATTCCAAACGAATACACTGAAGAGCGCGCTTTCAGCGACAATCAGGTACACAATACCTACACCGTCGCGCCGAGTCTCATCCCCTTCTACCAGAAGCATCACCCCGAACTCATTAAAATCGAACCCTACGCGGGCTCCTATTTT
The DNA here is from genome assembly GCA_937922595.1 of uncultured Verrucomicrobiales bacterium. GTDB lineage: Bacteria > Verrucomicrobiota > Verrucomicrobiia > Verrucomicrobiales > DEV007 > CALAIY01. Next base: position 8,176 of record CALAIY010000022.1, read on the forward strand.
TACCGGGTAAACGTAAATCAGAAGCCGCTCGATGATCCCAAAGTCCGCCGTGCACTCGCTCTAGCCATTGATCGGAAATCAATCGTCGAGCAGGTCACTCTTGGAGGTCAAATTCCAGCCACCGCCTTCACTCCTCCTTCGGAAACTGGCTATAGCCCAGACCCACGCATTTCCCACGATCCCGAAGAAGCACGCCGGCTCCTCGCTGAAGCGGGCTATCCCGGAGGTAAAGGATTCCCCGAAATCAATCTCACTTACAACACCCAGGATTCCCACCGCAACATTGCTGTCTCCATCCAAGACATGTGGCGAAGAGAACTCGGCATCGGAACCATCAATCTACTCAACCAGGAATGGAAAGTATTCCAAGCCACGATCATCGATGAAAAATATGATATCGCTCGCGCTGGCTGGATCGGCGACTACACCGACCCCACAACATTCCTCAACATGTGGCGTCCCGGTGAGACCAATAACAACACCGGCTGGGCCAACGAAGTCTTCGCAGAAGCGCTTGAATCTGCATCCTACCTGTCCGACCCAAATGCGCGCTTCGAAAAACTTCGCGAAGCTGAAAACATCCTCATGGACGACCTCCCCATCATCCCTCTCTACTGGTACACCCGCGTCTACCTCAAGCATCCGGATATTGTAAACTGGGATCCGCTCATTCTAGATAATCATCCATACAAACACATCGACCTCGTGAGCGCTTCCGAGCAAAAAAACTGATGGACCAGACTCGCTACATCCTCTCACGCCTCGGCCAGTCGCTCCTTGCGCTGTTCTGTATCATTACGATCACCTTCTTCATTGCGCGCCTTGCCCCCGGCGGCCCATTCAATGATGACAAGGCAGTTCCGGCGCACATCCAGGCTAAAATGGAAGCCTACTACGGCCTCGATAAGCCCCTCCCGGTTCAGTACATCAAATACATCGGAAACCTTCTCACCGGAGACTTCGGCTCATCCTTCGGAAACAAAGGCTTCACCGTCGCCGAGGTGATCGCGCAAGGCGCTCCCATCTCCCTCGCCATTGGACTCGGAGGCTTGCTGTTTGCCCTCGCCATCGGAATTCCCCTTGGCACACTCGCCGCCTCTCGGAAGAACACCAAAACGGACTATTTTTCGATGTCCTTCGCAATGCTAGGAATTTGCATCCCGACCTTCGTAGTCGGACCCCTTCTAGCCATTTTCTTCGGTCTTCGGCTCGGATGGTTCAATGCTTGGGGATGGTTTCAACCAACCGACTGGATACTTCCATCTCTCACCTTAGGCATTTACTACGGAGCCTACATCGCCCGCCTCACCCGCGGAGGAATGCTTGAAATCCTCGGCCAAGATTACATCCGCACCGCTCGCGCCAAAGGCGTAAGCCAATTCAATATCCTCTTTGGTCACGCCTTCCGCGGCGGAATCATCCCCGTGGTCAATTTCCTTGGCCCCGCCCTAGCCGGGCTAATCTCTGGCTCATTCGTCGTCGAAACAATCTTCGGCCTCGATGGCCTCGGCCAACACTTCATTACCGCTGCCACCAACCGCGACTACCCGCTCATTCTTGGCACCGTCTTTTTCTACGCCGTCTTAATTATTACTGTGAACTTCCTCGTCGATCTCCTCCAGGTCTGGCTTAACCCCCGCCTCCGCGCCGCCCGTGCCTGATCCAATTTCCGCCAACCAGGTAGCCATCGAAAGCGGCACCTCGCTGGGCAAAGATGCCTGGCTCCGATTGAAAAAAAATAAGTTCGCCGTACTCGGACTGTTCTTTTTCATATTTGTCACCCTGCTCTGCTTTATCACCCCGCTCATTCCTGGGCTGCTCGCAGATCCGGACTCAACGGATCTTCCCAATCGTGGACTTCCCCCCGGTGAAGGCGGTTTTCTCATGGGCTCCGATAGTCTTGGGCGCGATCTCTTCTCCCGCATCATTTACGGTGGCCGCGTATCCCTAGGCGTCGGCTTCCTCGCCACTCTCGTCTCACTCACGATTGGCACCGTCTATGGCTCTGTCTCCGCTTACGTCGGAGGACGCACCGATAGTATCATGATGCGCATCGTCGATATCCTCTACGCGCTGCCCTTCATGATCATCGTGATCATCCTCACCACCTTCTTCGGCAACGAACTCTGGCTTCTCTTCCTCGCCATTGGTGCCGTAGAATGGCTCACAATGTCTCGCATCGTACGTGGCCAGGTTCTCTCACTCAAGAAGCAAGAATTCGTCGAAGCCGCCCGCTCCCTTGGGCTCTCGCACGCAAATATCATCTTCCGCCACATTCTTCCGAATACCGTCGGCCCCGTCATCGTCTACACCACGCTCACCGTCCCGGCAGTGATGCTCCTCGAGTCGGTGCTCTCCTTCCTCGGTCTCGGAGTGCAGCCTCCCGCAGCTTCTTGGGGCTCACTCATCAAAGAAGGTGCCGATCACATGCGCACCTCCCCGTGGCTTCTCGCCTTCCCTTCTCTATTCTTCTCACTCTCCATCTTCTCGCTCAACGCCGTTGGCGATGGCCTCCGCGACGCACTCGACGTCCGAGCCTCCAAAGATTAATAAACGATGCCTCTTCTAGACGTCAAAGACCTCAAGGTCCATTTCCACACCCGCGAGGGAATTGTGCGCGCCGTCGATGGCGTTTCATTCTCTCTTGAGAAGGGCGGCACGCTCGGAATCGTCGGCGAGTCCGGCTCCGGCAAATCCGTCACCTGCTACTCCCTCCTCGGTCTCATTCCCATGCCTCCAGGCAGAATTGAAGGAGGAACCGCCCACTTCGATGGCACCGATCTTCTCCAACTCGGAGAGTCAGGACTTCGCAAAGTGCGCGGGAAACGTATCAGCATGATCTTCCAAGATCCCATGACGTGTCTGAACCCGTTCCTGAAGATCAAAGATCAACTCATCGAGCCCCTCCTCCTTCACACGGACACCAATAAAACAGATGCCCTCAAGGAAGCAATCAAAGCCCTGGGCGACGTAGGAATCCGCGACCCTGAGAAAACCGTTCACGCCTACCCGCACGAATTCTCCGGGGGAATGCGGCAACGTGTCATGATCGCCATGGCGCTCATCACCAAGCCAGAACTCCTCATCGCAGACGAGCCCACCACCGCTCTCGACGTCACGATTCAAAAACAGGTCTTAGATCTCATCAAAGATCGCCAAAAAGCACTCGGCACCGCCGTCATTTTCATCACGCACGACCTCGCCGTCGTCTCTGAAGTCTGCGACCACGTAAACGTAATGTATGCCGGACGCTTCGTCGAAAGCGCCCCCACCGACGTCCTATTCAAATCTCCCGCTCACGCCTACACCAGAGCCCTCCAAGCAAGTATCCCTGCCCTCCAGGAAAAAGGAAAACCCCTCTACACAATCCCCGGAGCCCCACCAAACCTCCTCGCCCTCCCAAAAGGCTGCACCTTCGCACCAAGAGCCGCCGTAAAAGACGGCCACCTAGATACCCAACCACCGTTCGCCGAAATAAAACCCGGCCACTTCGCCCAAAACTGCCCCGCCTGCCTGAAGATTTCAGAGCCACAGATGAGCAAAGATCTCATTCTTTGAAAACCGACTAGCATGATTTGTGTCCATCCGTGGTTCAATAAAATTCAATTAGCATGTCCTACCTAAAAGTCCGCGACCTTCACACCCATTTTGGCGACGTCCGCGCTGTCGATGGGGTCTCCTTTGATCTTGCCCGTGGTGAAATCCTCGGCCTCGTCGGTGAATCTGGCTGTGGTAAATCCACCTTGTCCCGCACCTTGATGCAGCTTCAGCCCTCTACCGCAGGATCAATGGTTCTCGATGGCACAGACTTTGTCTCCCTTTCTCCCGACGAACTTCGCCGTCGGCGGCTCGATTTTCAGATGATCTTCCAAGATCCCTACGCATCACTTAATCCGCGCCACACCGTATTTAGCACCCTTGCCGAAGCCGTCTGCACCCGCCGCCCTGAGCTTTCTGGAGACACCCTCACCCAAGAAGTCGCCGCCCTTATGCAGCGGTGCGGGATGAACCCCGCCGCCATGCGCAAATACCCTCACGAGTTTTCGGGTGGTCAGCGCCAGCGCATCGCCATCGCCCGTGCCCTCGCCCCCCAGCCGAAACTCCTCATCGCTGATGAACCCGTTTCCGCCTTGGACGTCTCCATCCAAAGCCAGATTCTAAACCTCCTACAAGATCTCGTAGATGACCTCGAACTCACGATGATCTTCATCTCCCACGACCTCTCAGTCGTCAGCTACCTCAGCGATCGCATCGCTGTAATGAAATCCGGCAAGTTTGTAGAAGTCGGTGAAGCCGATCAAGTATTCAATCGCCCAGAGCACGCCTACACCAAGGAATTGCTCACCGCCGTCCCCAGTATTGATACCGACGCGATTGCCCTCCGGCTCGCAAGTTAGATCATTCCGCGCTCAGGAGCGTTGAGAGTGCCTCGCAGGCTCCGATGATTTCGCCAGCTGTAATAGGGGCTTGGGCGGATCTTAGGATCGCGTCTTCGAGGGTATCCTCATTCACCACGACGACGCCTTTGATTCCTCCCTGCTTGGCCGAGATTGCCCAGCCAGGACATACAACTACAGGAGTAACGTCGAGCTGCACGGCAGAAACTTTTTCGATCACGCCTTGAACCCAATGGGCGACGCGTTGGGCTTGGACGGCGGGATCACCAATCGGTTTCCTGCCCGAGACCATAAAGCTGTCTCCCGGGCCAACCGTGATGAGGTCGCGGTGCTTCCGATCCCTACTGAACGTGCGCACGGTGAGAGCGAATATACCGGAAGGCCCCACGACCACTGAGCCGGACATGAGTTCATCCGAGTGGATACCAGGAGGCTCGAAAAGGTAGTATCCTCGGCTTGCCACACCTTTAATGGAACGCCGAGCTTCGCTGGCTCCTTCGAGATCTGCTTTCGCGGCCTTCACCTTCGGCCAGGTAAGCCAAACTTTGAGGAGGACGTAGCAGAAAAGAAATCCTGTAAATACCGTTACCGGAACCGGATTTGGTGGCTGATCTAGTGCCCAGCGCACCCATTCGTAGCCTGCGATGGTGAGGCAAAAAATTGCGACGACCAAGTACTCCCCGATCCGGCCACTCACGAGATCAAGCGTACGCCTCTCAAGAGGAGCCACGCTTGAGGCCCAGGCTTCGAGGTTTTTGCCGGGAGGCTGTTTCCGATCAGACATTGTGTGTAGAAATTACAGTAAACCTAACACTTAAAGCTTTTAAGGGAAACGCTATTATCAATTCTTCTCGCCTAACCAGGTTTTTTTATACCTTACGATCTCATTTTTCTCTAACTCGTTTGGGGAGAGAAGGAAACGGTAGCGGAGCGTAAGCGATTGAGAAGCATCAAGGGTGAAATTTCCGGTGCCTTCCGGTTTTCCTTCAAAATCGTGGATACCGAAGGGGTTTGCCGCCACGAGTCCGTAATCCCGAGCATGCCAGGTGGTGGGGTGGCGGAGATTTTCTGGGTGATCGAGAATCGCGATACTGCCCGGCTTGCCTGAGTAGGAAACCCAACTGGCTCGCCGTCCCCAGAGCTTGTCGCCTTTGTCCCCAGAGCTATTGATGGCCTTCCCACGCGCTGGTGGCTTTGTGCGGAGCTCCGGATGGGTACGAACCGCCATCGTGCCTTCTTTGGTGTCGCCGAAAGTGATCGCGCCTGAGCTTGCGGTGAGCGTAATGGAATAATCGATCCAGCGGAGACTTTCTTCCTCACCAAACTCGATCGTGGTCGTATCGGTGAGAAGCATTTTCCCCTCGGGAGTTTTCCAGACGCTTTCTAGAGTGATCGTGTTTTCTCCGAGAGTGGATTTTTGAACCTCTATAGTGCCCTTCCCCTCTCCAGTTTTCCAAAAATCAATTCCGTTCACATCACCATGAGCAAACCAGAGTGACTGATGATGCGGGTGGTCTTTAGACTCTCCTGCAGTGTCTTCTGAAAAAGGAAAATCGCGGGTCAGACGCGATCCGGAAGCGGTGATGAGCGGGTACAGCACCGGTCGGGCAAAGCCGCTGGTGATTACGCTCGTGAAGGGATTTCCGCCAGCCGTAACGAGGATGTGATCGTCGTGCTTTGTAAATTCGATCCCCCCAAGGAGAAGCGGTGGCTCGACGGCGAAGATACTGGCAGCGAGGAGGATCGATTTACCCTTCACCACGGATGATCGTAGAGTCTTCACGCAGCGTATTTACGAACTGGTTCGCTTTTTCATGCCGTGCTTCGCGAATAAGAATCTCGCGAATATTCTCTCGAAGCTCATCAAGGGGCTTCAGTGCGCCTCCCCTCTTCCCAGTGATCTTTGCGAGATGGAAGCCGGAGTAGTTTTGAAAAATGGGAGTAACTTCTCCCTCCTCCATGGAGAATGCCATGGCTTCGAATTCATCCATCACGTCGCCTTGAGAAAACCACCCAAGATCGGGAGATCCCTCTTCTTTGTCGCTACAGGATTTCGCCAGCTCGATAAAGTCTTCACCTGCCAGCGCGCGTTTTCTTATCTCTACGAGTTCATCGTAAATCTCACGGCTTCGCTCGACGGGCTGAGGCTCGCGAAAAATATGGGCAGCTTGAACTTCGCGGACGCTAAGAAAAAGATCGGAGTTTTCTGTGTAGAATTTTTCGATCTCTTCATCATTGGGCGCCAAGTCTTCGCCACAGACTTGCTTGAGAAGGGCTTCTACCTGGAGATTTTTCCGGAGATCGGTGATAAATACATCTTCCTGCTCTAGGCTGAGACCATGCTCAAGAAGCAGGTGCTCGGCCGCGCCATCATGCTCGGCGACCATTTCCTCATAGGCCGCAATCACCTCTTCAGCGGGAACATCTACATCGCGCTTTTCCGTTTCCTGGAGGAGAAGCATACGGCCGATGAGATTATCCTCAGCCATGGTGCGAAATTCGTCGTCCCGATCGCAGCAGGACACGGAGCCCATGTTCTCATAGCCTGCTTTGATACGCTCGAACTCAGATTCGACCATGTCCTCTCCGAGGATCTCGCCATTGATGGTGATGGGCATAAGGGAGGATTACGATTCGATGACGGTGCCGTCTTGCAGGTAGGTGCGATCCTTGAAGAAGGGCATTACGAAAAGGAAGAGCACTGCGGTGACTGCTGCACATTTGGTGAAGAACCAATAGTAGGTGGCACCATCGAGAACGAGCGACCCGCTTTCCATCATGCTATTTACGATTCCCACAAAAAGATTTCCAAGAGATACGGAGAGGAGGAAGAGACTCATTATCCATGATTTCAGTCGCGGAGGCGCTTGGGAATAAGAGTACTCGAGTCCGGTGATTGAGATCATCACTTCAGCAGCAGTAAGCACAAGGTATGCGAGAATTTGCCAGCTGATCCCTGGAGTCTCCCCTTGATCAATTCTTCCTTGGATCCAGGCAGAAATCGCAAATGCTGCAGCGGCAACGAAGAGTCCGACAGCAACTTTCCGCATCGGCGTCACTTTAACGACGCGCCCAATAGCGGGATAAATGAGGAGGCTAAAGACAGGGATTAAGATGAGAACAAGAATCGGATTAATCGCTTGGATCTGAGAAGGGAGCAGTTCTCCAAAAATTGGAACCGTGCGATCCATTGCTGCTGCCTGCTCCACCCAGCGAGATGCCGTTTGGTCGAAGAGAGCCCAAAACATTGCGATGAAAAGATAGAGCCCGCCAAGCTTTAGGACAACGCGAAGCCCTTCTTTCGAGAAGGCTTCCCGAATGAATCCTTCCCGGTCGGGAGGAATGTGAGCGAAGTGCTTTCGTCCCATCCAGAAAAATACAGTTGCGACGGCCATAAGAACACCAGGGATTCCGAATGCGAGGTGGGGGCCAAAATTTTCTAGCACTGAAGGTATGAAAAGCGTTGAGAAAAATGACCCAAAGTTAATCGAGAAGTAGAACCAGAAAAACACCTGAGCCAGTAGGTGAGCATTCTTTTTTCCAAATTGGTCGCCAACGTGAGCTGAAACACAGGGCTTAATCCCTCCCGCACCGAGTGCAATGAGGCCAAGGCCCCACAGTAAACCCGTCTTGGTCTCATCTAGCGCAAGAGCCAGGTGGCCAAAACAGTAAACAATAGATAGAACGAGAATGACCTTGTATTTTCCGAAGAATAGATCCGCAAGAAGTGCTCCAAGGAGTGGTGTGAAATAAACGGCCGATCCGAAGTAGTGAACCCAGCTTGTGGCTTGAGCATCGCTCATGGTCGCGAGTGCTCCATCAGCCCCCATGAGGTATTTCGTCATAAAGACGAAAAGAATCGCTTTCATTCCGTAGAACGAGAAACGCTCGGCGAGTTCGTTTGAAATGATAAACGGAATGCCTGAGGGCATTTTCTCCGTTTCTTCGGGAGCTGTTCGGTGGGTGACTTCGGACATGGGCGCTGATGCTTAACACCCAGTCGCGCGCGCGTCTAGCACCTCAGTGCTCCGCGAAAATCTCGGGGCAGCGTTCTTGGGCGCGTTTCCTGAGCTGCTTAGCTTCGGCGCGGCGTGAGCCGGGGGTGCCCGATCCATCTTCGACGATGGTATCGGCCCAAGCGAGTTCGTAGCGGGCGACGGATTCGGCGTAGATGGTTTCATCTACATTTTCCTCAGCCTCGAGCTCGGCGACAATGACGCGGCACTCACCCCAGCTCTTTTGCGCGGTGCCAACGGCGAGCCTGACAATCTTGCATTCGGGCTTTTCCCATTCGCGACGCGGGACTTGAAGGAGGGCATTGTGCGCTTCATCGACTTGCCCCATTTGGAGATGTCCTTCAGCGACAGCGAGTGCTACTTGAGCTTCTTCCGCTTCGTCCAAGGTGGCGGCAGCGTCCCCAGGTGCTTCCTCGACCCATTCTGCGCCGAAGACGACAAGCTTGAGCCATCCGAAGAAGAGGATGAGCGTCATTCCGGTGAAAATACTGATGGATTCGAAGATGATCGGTGTGGCAACAAGGCCGAAAATCGTGAGCGATACTTCACGCACAAATGATGCGAAGGGCTCGTATGCTTTGTAGCCGATCCCTCCTACAAGCAGCAGGAGCCCCGGGACAAGAACGATCATTCGAAGAGTCTTTCTGGCTTCCTCATCAAGGGTGCGGAGCTGGCGAATAAGCGCTTTCATCAGGATCATCCTACACCACAATCCCCTGCCCGCACCTTTATGGATTCTCTTACTCAAGCCGCTCTCGGCGCCGCGTGCGGCGAACTCATTCTCGGAAAACGACTGGGCAATAAAGCGGTTTACTGGGGCGCTGCGATCGGAACGCTCCCTGATCTAGACGTCATTTTTTCGTCGCTATTCGATAATGCTGGGGCGCTTGGCTGGCATCGTGGAATTTCGCATTCACTTCTGGCGATCGTTCTTGTGCCCTTACTGATCGCGTGGCTCATCCGACTTGTGCACCGGCGTAATCCGGCGTGCCCTGGTTTTGGCGTCGCCTATACGTTCGCGATTCTGGACTACGCGACGCATGTGCTCATCGATTGCTTCACGGTTTATGGCACCCAGGTGTTTGCGCCTTTTAGTGATATGCGGGTGGCTTTGAATATGATGTTTATCATCGATCTGTTTTTTACGCTCCCGCTTGTCGTTGCGCCTCTCATCTATCTTTTTCTGAAGCGCGACCGGCCTCTCCGGCGGCGATTGAATGGAATGGCGCTCGTGTGGTGTTGTGTCTATGCGATGCTCGCTACGGGAATGAAGTGGAAAGCTGAAGCTGCATTCCATGAGTCATTGGCGGCCTCCGGCAAAACTGCCGAGCGTTTCCACAGCGCCCCCACATTTTCGAACGTTGGGCTCTGGCGCGGCCTCGCGGAGACTACTGAGGGCTACCACATCGGCTATTATTCGCATCTGGCCTCAGACGTCCCGATTTCGTGGAAATTTGTTCCCCGCGATGCGATGTTGCAGGCTTTACTTGGAGATAGCCATGGGGTGCGGACGGTGAAGTGGTTTTCCCGTGGGTTCTATACCTTGCAGATGGAGCCGGGCGGCGAGCTGCTGTTTTCTGATCTGAGATTTGGTGAATTTGAGCGTGATGGGCGAGTCCACTATCTCTTCAATTGGAAATTCTTGCCGGATGGCGATATTGAGTCGGTCTCGACCGCTCGACCTGATGTCGGCACTCTTTTTGCAACGCTGCGCGCACGACTCTTTGGCGACTCAGTGCTTGCCCCTCCAGGCGATGCGGCTAAATGACCTTTGTGAAACTTCTTCTCATTGCTTCCGGCGGCGCACTTGGGGCGCTTGCGCGCTATGGGATGGCCACGCTCTTTGAGCCAGCAAGTGCCGCGACGAAGTTTCCAATCGGCACGCTCATTGCAAATCTAGCGGGCTGCTTTCTTATCGGCCTGCTCGCACGAGTGAGTGAATCGTCACTTCCCGAGCACCGTCACTTAGGTCCCCTCCTCTTTACCGGAGTGCTTGGCGGATTCACCACCTTCTCTACCTTCAGTCACGAGGCTGGAAACATTTTCCGCGACGGAAACCACGGTGTCGCCCTCGGCTATATTGCCGCGAGCGTCGCCGGAGGACTCGCCCTCGCATCCCTCGGTTTCGCCATCGGCGGCCTCAAATCATAACCACCCGACCCACTGACAATCTATGACTCACTCCGTCTACTTCTGGCTTCGCGCCGACGCCGATCACACAGCTTTCGAGATCGCTGCGCGTAAACTCCTCACCATCAAAAGTGTGCGCACCGGGCATATCGCGAAGACTGCGGCCACTCCGGTGCGTCCAGTGACCGAAAAATCCTTCTCTTATTACCTCCACTTGGAATTCGACTCAGTAGCCGCTCATGACAGCTACCAAATCGATCCAGTGCACGACACCTTCGTCGAGCAGTGCAAGGCAATGTGGGACAAGGTGGTGATCTACGATACCGAGCCAGTCTAGGCTACATCACCATCCCACCATCCACGGCAAGCACCTGCCCGGTAATATAACGCGAAGAAGGGCTGGCCAAGAAAGAGACCGCGTCGGCAATATCATCGACGGTGCCAAAGCTGCCGAGTGGAATTTTCGCGCGGATTCCATCTTGGAGTTCTTCGGAAAGTTCACCCGTCATATCCGTCTGGATGAAACCGGGGGCGATGGCATTTACCGTGACGCCACGTCCGGCAAATTCTCGGGCGAGTGATTTCGTGAGTCCGATAAGTCCCGCTTTCGAGGCGGCGTAATTTGCCTGCCCGGCGTTTCCTATCAGGCCGATTACGGAGCTTATATTGATGATCCGCGCGCCCTGCTGCTTCAAAATCGAACGCTGAAATGCCTTCACCGCGTGGAATGCTCCCGAGAGATTCGTATCAATCACGGTGCTCCAATCTTCTTCGCTCATCCGCAGCGCTAGACCGTCGCGAGTGACGCCCGCGTTATTCACGAGAATGTCTACCTTTCCGAAATCCGCAATGATCTGTTTCCCAAGCGCCGCGAAGGCGGCTCCATCGGAGACGTCGATTGCGTAAGCTTTCGCTGAATCGGCGCGGAGAGCATTGAGTTCTTCAGCTGCTTTCTGGCTATTTGTATCGGTGCGGCTGAGTACGGCGACCGATGCGCCTTGAGCGACGAAGTTTTTGGCGATAGCGAGGCCGATGCCACGTCCTGCGCCAGTGACGACGGCGATTTTTCCGGTAAGGTCTGTCTGCATAAGGTTCTTTCTGAACGCTTGATCCCCCCAGCAATCAACCCTTAATCTCTCCTCGCCCCATGCGCTGCCCCTACTGTAAAACTCCCATCAGCGAAAACACTCCTGCTTGTCCGCGCTGCGCGTTGAATGTGGAGACCGCTTCCACTGCTTTCGGCGCCCCTCCCAATCTCCAACGCGGAGTGAATGACGCGACCCTCGCACTCTCTGAATCGCAGCGTCGCCGCATCCAGGCCTCACTCACCGAATTTCACGATCACTTCCCCCAGATCCACCTGTCTTTGGTGACGGTGGAACTCACCGAGGAAACCGGGCTCGCAGCTTACGCCTTTTGGCTCTTCAATCGCTCAGGTCTCTGCCCCCCCTCCGAGCGCGGCGGGTCAAATCACGACATCCTCCTTACTCTCGATACCCAGTGCCACCGGGCACATCTCACTTTCGGCTACGGCCTCGAGCCCTTTGTTGGAGAGTCCATCGCGCGAGAAGTTTTGCCTAAAGCTCAAGATTTGATCCGCTCGGGAAGTTGGGCAGCCGGAATCATCACACTCGTGGATGCTCTAAAAACTGCGCTCATCGCGCTCACTACAGATCTTGATCGCACCTATGGCGTGAGCGTTGCCGATTTTTACGAAGCCGAAAAGGAAAGGCTCGAAGACGCCAGCCAGGTTACCAAAAACCGCGAGAGTTGGTAAGCTACTACACAAGTGGTGGCGCACCATCGAAGTGCACATCCAATTGAGGGAAAGGAATCGCAATCCCCTCTCGATCTAACGCCCTTTTGATCGCCTCGCGGAATTCTAGTGGGAAATCCACCAAATCCACCGCCGGCACCCAAACTCGAACAAGAAATTCTACCGAGCTCACGCCAAGTGCACTCACACCGATCAGCGGTTTTGCCGGATCATGAAGGACACGCGAATCCGCACCGATAACATCCTCCAGCACTCTTCTCACGGAAGCCAGATCCGAGTCGTAAGCGACATCAAACGTAAAATCCACGCGGCGGTGCAACTCGAGGCTTTTATTTACAATCGTGTCATTAGCCAATTTCCCATTGGGGACGAATACCGTCTGGTTATCAAAAGTCTTCACCACGGTGTGAAACACCGAAATCCCGTGCACCACGCCAGCCATCCCCTGAGCTTCAATCACGTGACCAATATTGAATGGCCTCAACACTAAAAGCACAACACCACCAGCAAGATTTGAAAGTGTCCCACTCAGCGCCATCCCCACTGCTAATCCCGCAGCACCAATTACAGCCACAAACCCCGATGTAGGCACACCTAATACCGAGATGATAGCGAAGAGCAGCAGCACTC
>CALAIY010000023.1 GCA_937922595.1 uncultured Verrucomicrobiales bacterium
TCCATTGGAAGGAAGAGACAGGGTACTAAGGTCTCTCGTAACACGAGTGACAGCGCCTGACGTACTGGTCGTTGAGATCGAGAGTGATTTACTGTCTCCCGGCTGATCTGGATCTGAATAAAAATCACCTTCAACAACTACTGCAGATCCTACAACGCTCCAATCTGGTGCCCCAGGAATCGAGTCGACCGCATACCCCTCGAAAGATTCCGCTGCGGCATAACTAGATGCCACGATCGAGACACCAGCCAATATAAAAATGAAATCCATAACAATAGATTCCACCCACCCTTCTCCTGCCACAGAAGACTCTTGCTTAAAAAAATGTCGCTTTATCATTAGCATGGAAATACTCAAATTTAGAATTAGAATGGCGAAAATTTGTTGTTCGAAGAAGCCTAAAGCTCTGTGACACCTTGGAAATGCCTCCATTCACTTGAAATCTCAACTTGCCGAGCCAAAACGGAAGGAGTCAAGAATCGGTTGGAACTCAAAATCTCACGAGTCAGTAATCAGCGGCGACGATGCGGACAGTTTTGCACATCAACAGCCTGGAACGCAATAAAAAATTCATTTTCATATAGTAGCATTCATTAGCTCCCCAAACTCCCATCAAGATGGAATCAAAGAACTCCAAGATTGGAATACTTTGTGATTCGAGGAGTCCATCAGTTTCTCCCGACATAATCTAAAGCTCTGGAGAATCATCTCCAGTTCACCTCCGAAAAGGGCGTGATCAGAAATTAGCCGGCGCGGAAACGGAAAATTCGGACGATGAGAAATCCCAAGAACCCTGTAACTACAAGAGTTGCGCACTGACGAAGGGCGGATTGGAGCACCCAGTTTTAAGAAAACTGGAACTTTCTGGAGGTAACATCCATTCCTGGTCTCTTTTTTCGCTTACGTGATCTCTGCCGCATGGCGAGACCGAGTCAGGCAGCAAGAAAACCCTAACAACTTTCGAGAATTTTATACAGATCGTTATACACGAAATCTCGTTTTCAGCGGAAAACAGCGGAAGTTTCCGGCAAGTGATGCAAAACGGAATTTGAAAAGTGCCTTGAATTGCAACAACTTGGAAAGGAATGCAAACCAGCGAAAAACTCCTCTGCTCAAACCTGAATCGTGCGCGTCTACCAATTCCGCCACGTGAGCATGTTCCCAAAACGGGAGCCGATGCTAGTCCCCCGCCTCACCGTGATCAACCGGATTTTTGACTAGAAGAGAGCAGGCAAAGAACCCCAAATTCAGAAACCAGGGCATTTCAGAAAAAGATTGAATAATTCCGCTCATCCCCGTCTCATATAAGTCCTGACTATGAAAACATTCCTACCAGCCATCTTCGCCAGCACCGCACTCGGAGCACTCGCTCTCACCACGCTCAACACCGCCTCTGCGGAAGACGCCGCGAAAGAGTCTGCCGACAAATCAGTTGTAGTACTCGATTCTAAATCCTTCGATGCTCAGATCGCTAATGGCAAGGGCGTCGCCCTCGTCGATTTCTGGGCCACCTGGTGCGGACCATGCATCGCCCTCGCCCCTACCATCGAAGAAATCGCGAAGGACTACGATGGTAAAGTCGTCGTTGGGAAAATCGATGTCGATAAAGTAAAAGACGTCACCGGAAAATATAAAATCAAAGCAATGCCGACCCTCATCATCTTCAAAGATGGCAAAGAGGTCGATCGAATCGTCGGAGGTCTCCCGAAGAAGGCAATTGTAGCAAAGCTCGACGCAGCCCTCGCTAAATAGCGTTCGTGAGGATGCACAATCTCCTCACCATTTGCCTCATTCTAGCGGCCACCCCCGTATCCCGGGCGGTGGCCGCTACTATTTTTGAGATCGATAAAAAGCCCGACATCGCTTACGCCTCGGATCACCCGCGCCAAAAGCTCGATCTCTTCCTTCCAGGTAAACCGGCTGATCCCAAAAAGACCCCTGCGCCAAAGCCAGTATCTCCCCTTCCCGTGATCCTTTTCCTCCACGGAGGAGGCTGGAACATGGGCAGCAAAGACACGCTCGGATGGCTCGCTGGCGGCAGCGTCACCGGCGGCGAATACGCAGCCGTCTCCGCAAACTACCGCCTCAGCCAGCACGCAAAATGGCCCGCCCAAATCCACGACGCCATGGCCGCCGTCCGCTGGATCCGGGCAAACGCCAAAGAATACAATCTCGATCCCAAGCGTATCGGCGTCATCGGAATATCCGCAGGAGGCCACCTCGCAGCAATGCTCGGCACCGCGCAACAATCTCCTGAATTGGTCGGAGACATCGGCTCCCATAAGGAAGTTTCCTCGAAAATTTCCTGCATCGTCACGCTCGCCGCACCCACCGATTTCAATGCCCTTGATCCCGATGGAGTTCTTACCCAATCTCGGCCAAGCAATCCTATCGTCCAATTACTCGGCAGCACCCGCAGGGATCTCGCAAAAAAGGCCTCTCCCATCTCCCACGTATCCAAAGGAGACGCCCCCTTCCTTATCGTTCATGGCACCGACGATAAAGTCGTGCCCGTAAATCAGGGCAAAATCCTACACGACACCCTCGAAAGAAACGGGGTGAAATCCCGCCTCATCGAAGTGAGGGGTGCTGGCCACATGGGAATTCTCACCCCAGAGATTCAGCGAGAAACACAATCGTTCCTAAAACGCCATCTCAAAAAGTAAGCAGCCCTACTCCCCCGCTAATGCTTCAGCGAATCGTGACGCCATCTGCACCACGCTGTATTCGCAGTGAACCCCCTTGTGCCCCGCACTTCCTAGCGCCTGAGCCTCGCCGGGATTTACCAGCAACGGCTCAAGCGCATCCGCAAGCGCCCCTGCATCCTCTGGAGGGGAATACAACTTCCCACCCCCGCACCGTGCGAGCACTTCAGGAAACGCCGCATGGTCTGGCTGCACCACCGGCACACCACTCGCCAATGCCTCGATCACATAGAGCCCAAAACTCTCACCATAAGCCGCAGGGACGCTCAACACACTCAATCCCTGCAAATACTGCGCTTTCTCCTCCAGAGAAACATTCGGACGCATCGTGACGTCATCAATCACATTCGCGCGCTCCAGCTTCAGGCGCTGCTCCGAAACGTATTTCAGATCCGAAGCCGTCTGCGCACCTGCGACATCCAGCACCAACCCAGGAATCGTAGCCCGACGCTTCAACTCGATAAACGCATCAATCAACGTATGAAGCCCCTTCGCCGGGTGAAACCGCGCAAGATATCCAAGTCTAGGCACCAGCGGCACATCAGCCGCAGGACGGTAAGGCGTAAGATCAATCCCATTAGGAACCACAACCACCTTTTCCGGCGCTAAGTGCAGGCGCTCTCGCATCAGATTCCCGTGATACTCACTTACCGCGAGAAAACGATCCACATTCTTTGCCTCCCTCCGAAATGCCGCCCACGCTTCGGCACGGAGCGGTTCCGGAAAAGTATCCACAAAGGTATCCTCTCCCTGAAGCGTGCAGACCACCGGGAGCCCAAGCTGCGATTTCAGCGTCTTGGCAATCCCGCACAGCAAACCATTGGATAGCGAGATCACATCCGGTTTGGGCGCTTGTTCCCCAATCCAATCAATCAATCTCAGCCACTCTTTCGCCTGCCGACCTTCCGCTCCTTCAAAGCTACTAATCGACATCATTCCAAGCTGAGAAGCCGATGTCATTCCCGCCTTCGAGGCAGCCTTCAGAAGAAGACTCTCCGAATCCAAAAACTGATCAAGCCAACGAGGCGTCTTCCGAAAAATCCCCACCTTTTCCTGAAGAAACAAATTCACCCCACCAAGAAATACCGGCGGCGCATCATCATCTCCGGCACCATCAAGCACAAACGGAAGATACAAAGGAACCTGCGTCACCACATGCCCCTGTTTCACCAGCGCCTGCACAAGAGCATGATCACGCAGGCAACTCCCACAATGAAAATCACCCGTCCCTGGTGTGAGGTGAATGATATTCATATCTTACAGAAAAACATACTCCAATCGCCCGACGCAGCACCCGCCCCTCCACAAGTAATCAAAGAATCAGATCTGTGTAAACCAGTGTCCATCTGCGGTTCGATCACCCAAAGAGTTTTCCAGCAGTCATGAAACCAGCCCCCATCAAGCCGCTATCTTCCCCAACTTCCCGTGGTTCAACTCCGGTGGAAGCTGCGCAAATTCAGACATCGCCCCAAAGAGCCCATCGAAATTCTTCGAGACATCTCCAATAAGACAATCGGTAAGACGCCCGCGCAGGTCTGGGTGGTTCTTGATCACATCAGCGAAGCTGAATTGCTCATCGTAAAAACTATAGACGATTTTGCGCATCGTCTCCACGTGGTTGCAAAGTGCATTGCCATAGGCATCGAAGCGCTTCGCGGAAACATCCCCGCTCGCAAGTGCCTGATGAATCGTATCCGCCGCCATCTCGCCACTCTTAAGCGCCAGGAATACTCCAGATGAAAATACAGGATCGAGAAATGCAAAGGCATCCCCCACCAGCACCGCCCCGTCTTCGGCACAAAATTCAGAGCGATACGAATACTCACCTGTCGTCCGGTAGCGCCCGGTCTGCTCTGCCCCCTCAAGGTGATCCGCAATCCAGGAATTTGCCTGTATTTCGCGGCCGATGATTTCCGCAGGATCATTTCCATCACGGAAAAGATAATCGCGCTCAGCCACAGCGCCCACGCTCACCAGATCATTCTTCAAAGGAATGTACCAGAACCATCCCTTTTCAGGAAGATAGGCCACGGTTGTAGATCCAGCCTCAAGACCCGGATCGCGCTTCGCACCTTTAAAATACGTCCACACCGCAATTTTATTCAGCTCTGGATCCCTGCGCCGCCAGCCATTTTTCGTCTGAAGCAGCGCATCACGCCCTGTCGCGTCCACCGTCACCTTCGCATGATAGTGCGCATCTTCCGTAGCCACCCCCACCACAGCTCCCGCATCATCACGGAGCACATTTTTCACCTTCACCCCATCACGCACCTCGACCCCGTGTTTGCGGGCGTTCTCAAAAAGCATCTGATCAAATTCCTGGCGCTCCACCTGCCAAGTCTGAGCCGAAGGATGGTCGTAATGCTGGAAAAAATAAAATGGCCGTGAAGCACGCCCATCCGGCGTCACGAACCCAACACTGTGTTTATGGGTAAACTGCTTCTCTTCCATCGCATCGATCAATCCCAAGCGCTCAAGCGTAAAATAGCAAAACGGCATGAGCGATTCCCCTACGTGATAGCGCGGAAACGGCTCTTTCTCGAGCAGCAGGACTTTCCGGCCATGCTGAGCGAGCACTGTAGCAGTGGTGCATCCTGCAGGACCACCACCGATCACGATTACGTCGTACGATTGAGACATGCTATGAGTTACGGTGCGAATCCTGAGTTAGATGAGTGTGGTGAAGGCTTTAGCTGCCCGGAAGGATCTCTACAATTTCAGCAAACGCTTCGCCGCCAGTCGCGAGAATATTACATCGTCCATAAAGCGGTGCATGAACAGGAGCGTCCAGAAGCAGGCTAATAAACGCATCGGAATGGTAGCTAAAATAGGATTGTGGATGGCTCGTAAACGCGACCTCTTCCGATTCTAAGATCGCTCCAAGCGGCTCCTTCCCCGCCTCGACCCTCAATCGGGCAGCCTCGGGAAGCCGATCAAGCATGATCCTGATCGCGCCGAATTCTACTGGTGCCTCCGTATCTTCCCGAAAAAGCACCACGAGCCGATAAAGATCAGCCTCTTCGTGAACGCTAGAGCACACTCGAAGGCCAATCCCAGAATCGTGATGCGCGCGCAAGCGCGAGGTCATATCCCCCTCATGAACGAGCAATTCCCGGGCAGAGCCAGGAATCTCATGTCCATCGACCGGCTTTATCTCAGGCAGCGCCACCCCGGACTTCTGATAGAACCTCGCGAGTGGCGCAAAAAGCTCCCCTAAATCACGTGTAGCGGGCATTGCGATGATTGCTCAAAAAGAAAGAATGGAGAAGGCGATCAATCTGCATAAGGCCATCACGTGTGACCCCGATCCTATCCTCTCCGACTTCGAGGAAACCTTCCCCTTCCAAATAAGTCAGCTCTGGGGCGAAACGATCTAGCGGATCTTCGCCGAATTTTTCTTGGAAGTAACTCGGCTTCACCTCTCCTAATTTGAGCATGAGGATAAACTCACGAATAAAGCGCTCATCAACATTCGTCGGATAAGCACGGAAAACGGGCAACTCTTTTTGATCGAGCTTCTCCATGTAAGGACCGACGTCCGCGTTGTTTTGAAGGTGGACTCCGCCAAGATGGCCAAAGGAGGCAACGCCAAGTGGGAGGAGATCGGCACCTTCCCAGAGAGCGTCTCGGTAGATGAATTTCGTCTTAGAAGGATCTTTCACCACCGTAGTGGCACTAGTGACGGTATATCCCGCCTTCTCAAACATCTCGAAAGCCTCCTTCACCCAGCGGCGCTTAGTTGGCCAATCCGCCACGGGAGCCGTGAGTTTTCCCGCGTCCTGCATTTCTTTGTAGATAGTCGTATTATAGGGGATCTCCATCTGATAGATGGTGACGCACTCGGGATCGAGTTCGATAGCCTTTTCAACCGAACGCTTCCAATTCTCCTCACTCTCATCGACCATGCCAGCGATGAGATCGATATTAAGCTGATCGAAATTAAGGCTTTTAGCAGTCGCGTAAGCCCGCTCGATTTCAGCAGACCGGTGGGCACGGCCATTTAATTCGAGTAAATGATCATCGAAGCTCTCGACACCGATACTAAGGCGAGTCACTCCGAGATCCTTGATCGCTTTGAGCTTCTTATCCGTAAGCGTGCCGGGCTCCGCCTCGAAGGCCACTTCTTCCACCTCATCCCAGGGAAACGCCGCCTTCATCCGCGACATGAGATTGGTCAGCTGATCGATCGAAAGATACGATGGCGTGCCTCCACCAAAGTAGACGAATTTCGGCTTTCGCCCCTTCAGATACGCGGTTTCCGCGTAGCTCTCCATCTCCTCCATGGCAGCCTGGATGTAACCATTGATCTCAGCAGAGCTTTTATCCGTATAGACGCGGAAGTAACAAAAATGACAACGCTTCCGACAAAATGGAATGTGGAAATAAAGACCCAGTGGCGTCGCGGGATCAGGCTCGGTCGCAAGCACATCCTCAAGCGCGTCCACATGCTCGGGCTTCCAAAATGAGAACGGCGGATAGTTCGCCACAAAGTAATTCCCGGCTCCCGTCTTCTCATCTTCCTCGGATACTTTAAGAGGGAGCTGCGCGACGCGTTCTTTTAGGCCGGTGGTGTCGCCGTGGCGGTAGGTCGTGGGTTCTGCGAGAGGCATCGAATCAAATACGGTAGAGGCTGGGAAAAATATCAGGAGGATTTGCTCTTAAACGCGTAGACGCGGCCATCGTCTGCTCCGATGACCATATACCCAGAGGCGACGGCAGGAGAGGATACCACGGGTTCGCCGACTTCGTAGCTCCACTTTTGCTCGCCATCGGCAAGCCCCAGCGCATAAATCGAGCCACCCTCGGATCCCACCACCACCAAGTCCCCCGTGACCACCGGCGAGCTATCCACCTTCCCCCGCGTGCGGAAACCCCACTTTTTTTCTCCGGTCGCGGGATCAAGGCGGTAGACCCGCTTGTCCCGCCCGCCCGCGATCACGAAACCATCGCCGACTGCCGGCGCAGCAAAAAACGGAAATGCGCGCTCGCCGAATGTCCAAAGTGTTTTGCCGGAGGCCAAATTAATCGCCTGCACCTTATTGCCATAGTGACCGAGAGTGATCACCCCTTCGCGAACCGCCCCGCTATTCGCGATGTAGCTCCCCACTTCAAGCGAAGCCGTCTCTTTCCCGGTGGCAATATCAACCTGGTAGAGAAAACCATCACACCCACCAAAAGCGGTTTTCCCCTCCCAGATCGTAGGCGCACCATTGATGTAATTGCTCGTCTCGTAGCTCCAGAGCTTCTTCCCGGATTTTGCATCGAAAGCGTACAGCGAATTATCATAGCTCCCGATGAGCACAATTTCACGCCCATCCGAGAGCGTCGTCACATTCGCCCCCCCCGGCACTTCTGCATCCGTCTCATACGACCACGCCTCCGAACCATCCGATGTATTCAGCGCATACACGTAGCCATTCCCACAGCCAAAAACGACGCGCTCCCCTCCGCCCACAAGACACGCCGAGCTTTCAATCGCAGCGTCCTTCTCCGGCGTCACCGCCCAAATTTTCGCACCCGTCGCGAGATCTAGGCAATGAAACGTGCCATCACCATCACCGATATAGACACGCCCATCGCCGATACAAGGCGTCGCATTCACCGGCACTCCCGCCTGAAAATCCCAAGCCTTCTCGAGCGGCGCAGAAAGCCGACTCGTCGCAATTCCACTCATCCCGGAATCCCCCCGAAAACTCGGCCACGCGTCCTCCGGCGCAGCAGCCGATGCGGCGGTAAGACAAAACAGAGAGCTAATCAGCAAACGGTGCATCCCCAATGCTAGCACAGAGAACACATAAATCCTCCTGGCAAACCCAAAAACACTGGCTATACTCCTTTCAGATCACAGATCTTAAAATCTCATAAGGGGCTGTAGCTCAGTTGGTTAGAGCAGAGGACTCATAATCCTTTTGTCGTGGGTTCAAGCCCCACCGGCCCTACCATTTTTCTCGCCCCGCGCTCTGGCACTCCAATATACTGCCAGCCATCTTCTTTGATGATGCCCATGCGCTTTTCTAGCTGAGCCTCTTGTCTCGAAATTGCGAGCACTTTAGTAGTCGGCGGCACCACTCCTGTATTCCTTCGTCAGATTCATAGCCAAGGAGTTAATGAAATCGTCTCCGGAAACTAACACCTAGCACGATCACTGAATAGAAGCTGCTAGCCGATCATTTCCCACAAAATTTAATACCGCCATTCCCCCCACAATCTCTTAGCCACATTTTTTCTTACGTTAAGATTATCGGTGGAGCTTCCTGGGCTTTGACGTAAAAGTTGGCGATGACAATCTCCCGATGGGCTCCGTGGGCATCAGCGGTCTCCTTTTTCTTTGGAGCGATTTCGAGCTTTTGCCAGACTGTAGCTGACGACCTTGAAACAAAACGCATCGCGATCGTCTCCGATGGCCCGTCGATGTATTTTGATTCAATTGTGAGCGGTTTCACCGAGGAACTCACGTCGCTGGCGAAAGGGAAGTATCACTTTGAGCTGCTGGATTCTTATGATGCGAAGGGGAATCTTGCTGCAGTTGATAATGAGTTACTTAAAGCTCTCAGAGATCCACGGGTAGATCTTGTTTATGCATCGGGAATTGTCGCTTCAGCCCGCGCTCAGGAGCTTCCTTTTGAAGAACGCCCGAAGCCGATCGTGGTGGGTTCTATCGAGTTTTCTAACTTTAATAATGAAGGAGTTTCCCCGGAGGGGACTTCGCTGATTCCTGATCTTACGTTTATTATTGAGCCTCGCCGTATCCCGGCAGATCTCACCGAGCTCTCCCGCCTTTCCGGTGAGAAGATCCTATACACACTCGTGGATCAGGCTGTGATTGAGGGACTTCGAGAG
>CALAIY010000024.1 GCA_937922595.1 uncultured Verrucomicrobiales bacterium
ATGATAGGAATCTACACCCCCAAAGAAAACCTGGCGATTCTATAAAACGGGTTTTCCTGTAATCGAGGTGAAATCACCCGACTCGCCTAGGACAATTTCCTCTCGAGCAATCTATTTACCCTCAATGAAATCCGCGAGATCCAGATTGAGCTGGGTATTCGAAGCGTCGATTGTGTACATCATGTGGCCGCCTTCATAGTATTTGTAGACGATGTTTCCCTGGAGGTCCTTTGGGATATTGAGATGATCGATGCTATGCTCGATGGCGCGGGGCGGAGTCGCAAGATCCTGGTAGCCACAGGCGATGAAGACGCGGAGATCTGGGTTATCGATGATCGCGTTGGCCAACTTTTGAGTGACGTTCGGATAGCGGCCGCCGAAATTATTGTAGTTCCACGGGTGGACGTTGCCGGTAAGGATTTCGTAAGGACGCTCGGATTCGAATTTGAGCGTGCGGCGGACGTAATCCTTCATCACACTGGAGTAGGCACCATAGACAGCGCCGTAGGAAGGATCGACACCGGGGGAATTCCCTGCGAGATCTTGGTCCCTACCGATGACGCGAGCGTCAAAACGGCCAGTCACGAGACCTTCAGCTTTGAGGAGCTCTTCCCGAAAGTGCCACGGCATCACTCGGAGGTCGCGAGCGAGGATGTAATCCTCACTCAATGAAGTGAATCGTGAGAGTTGCTTGGCGATTTCTTTGGCTTTCTCAGCAGGAAGGCGGGCTCCTTGATAGAGAGCCGTCTGGTAGGGGCCGGCAGCGAAGGCTTCTACTTCAGCGCGCCGTTTTTCTGGATCGCTTTGAAGATCTGGAGCAAGCTTTTTGTGATACGCAGCGACTTCAGCCAGAGCGGGAAGAAAGCAGGTGCAGGTAAGATCTTCACCACGAAGCGTCTGGAAATCGAGGACACCAGAAACGAGGATCACACCATCAAGGAACATTCCAAAACGCGATTGCAGGCTCTCTGCGAGACCCGCTGCGCGGAAACTCCCGTAGCTCTCTCCAGCGATATATTTCGGAGAAAGCCAGCGCTCATTAGTGGCAGTGTAGAGACGAATGAAATCACCGATGGACTTGATATCGCCATTGTATCCATGGAAGCCTTTTGCATCGTCCTTCTCAGCAGCCCGTGAATAGCCGGTGGATACAGGATCGATGAATACGAGATCGGCGGCGGCAAACATCGAGTCCGGATTTTCGCCAAGGGTATAAGGCGATTTCGGGCGCATGCCCTGGCCGTCTTCAGACATCTGGACGCGCTTGGGGCCAAGACCACCAAGATGAAGCCAGACCGCAGAGGAGCCTGGCCCACCATTAAAACAGAATACAATCGGCCGCTCCCGAGGATCGGCATTCTTACCGCGATCAGCGGTGTAGGCGACGTAGAAGATATTCGCGCTAGCGTCCTTCTCGTCTTTCTTAAGCTCAAGAGTACCGGCGGTGGCAGTATATTTGATCGACTTACCAGCGAAGGTTCCCGTGTGGGAAGTGGTTTTAGTTTCCTCCTGTTTGTTTTCCTTCTCCTCTTCTTTTGGCTTTTTATCGTCGTCCTTTTTATCGGCAGCGAAAGCAGTGAGAGGGAGAAGGCAGGTGAGAAAGATAGAAAGTGATTTCATTAAGATGGACGTGGAAAATTGGGCTTTGAGCGTTGCGTTTACGTTTTAGCCCAAATTGTGATTCTACTCTGTGGCGACCGGCTTAGCATCTACGCTAGGATATTCGCGAATCTGGAGGTTTCGGAAAAACAAGGGGGATCCGTGTGCTTGAAGCTCAATCGGCCCCGTGGCTGGTAGGGGCTGATCCTTTTTGGGGTAGGCTTCGAGAGGAACGTTATCGGTCACGAGCGTTCCATTGAGATGAACGGTGACGTTGCTTCCCTTCATTTGGATTTTCATGTGATTCCATTCGCCCGAGGGTTTATCGGCTTTTACGAGGGGGCGGTTCGTGGAATGTTTATTATTCCAAAGGGCTCCAGATCCTTTATCGGAACCAGCAGGGTGGGACTTCGTATCTTCTGGATCCCAAATCTGAACCTGCGGGGTGCCCCGAAGATAGACGCCGCTATCGCCACCAGGGGTGATTTTGTATTCTAGCTGGAGTTCAAAATCGGCAAAGTCTTGCTCGGTGATGAGATTTTGCCCTTTGCCATCGAAATGGATTTCACCGTTTTTTACCGACCAATGTTGGTCCCGGTTTTTGCTTTTCCAGCCGTCTAAGGTTTTGCCATCGAAGAGAGGCTTTTGGCTGAGATCTTCGAGATCGAGATTCCGAAATTCCACGGGATCACCATGGCCGAGGAGGCCGATGTGGCCTTTCTTCTTGTGGAGACCAGGGTGAGCTTTGCCATCGATGGGCTTGGCTCCGGCGATATTGAGATCGTTGATGGTGTGCCCATTGAGAACGACCGTGATTTGATCCCCAACCACAGTGATTTCCTGGTGGTTCCACTCGCCAAGGGGATTGAGATGCCCCCGCTCAGCAGCCTGAATACCGTAGATGCTGCCGTGGTATTGCCAGTCGTGGAGATTGGCCCACTTTTCAGCAGCATCATCAAGCACCTGAATTTCGATGCCCTCGAAAGCTGGATCCCCCTTGAGTGGCGTGCGAATGCCAATGCCGCTATTCGCGCCCTTGCTCAGCTTGAAATCGAAGGTGAAACGGAAATCCGAATACTCCTTCTCGGTGTAAATGTGCCGACCTTTTGGCTTTCCAATCAGAACGCCATTTTCAACACGGTAGCCATCCGTGTCACCAGTCCATCCAGCGAGAGTCTTGCCATCAAAGATGGGCGCTGCGGTGAGGACTGGAGCAATGGCAGTGCCGATTCCGATAAGAGAGAGAAGAAGTTTCATTCAGGTTTTGAAGTGACGCGGTCGTTGAAAAGAACAATAAAGATTACGAGTACGGCAGCGGCCATACTACAAGGAATCCACCAAAAAGACGGCCAAAGTGCGAGCGGGCTTTCACCTGTAACGCGCGCGGCGAAAAGTGGTGTATTAATTTTAGCTCCGAGATACATGCCAATTCCTTGGGTAAGGACAATCAGCAGTCCCTGAGCTTGGCCTCGAATGGCTGCAGGTGCTTTTTTGTCGGTGTAGATCTGGCCGGTGACGAAGAAGAAATCATAGCAAATACCGTGGAGAAGAATGCCCAGGAAGACCATCCAACGGACACCATCGGGAGCACCAACGGCGAAGAGGGCGTAGCGAGCCACCCAGCAAGCCATCCCCACAGCCAGCATCCACTTCACGCCGAGGCGGGCAAAGAGAAAGGGAATAACCAACATGAATACGATTTCAGAGACCTGCCCCCAAAGCATGGTGCCGGCTGCACTTTGGAATCCGACGTCGGTGATGAAGGTGGCAGCAAAGGCGTAGTATGCCTGAAGCGGAAGACAGATAATGAGGGAGGCGGCTGCGAAAATGGCGAAATTTTTATCGGCTAGCAACTTGAGAGCGCCAAGGCCGAGAGCATCCGAGATGCTCGTTTTTTGCCCACGTGCAGGTGGCGGCGTGTGCGGGAGAAAGAAGCTGTAGACGCCGAGGAGGACACTGGCTCCCGCAGCAATTTGCATGGGGAGGACTGTTGCATCGGCTTTGAGCCAATTCCCGACGACAAAGCCAGCGGCGATCCATCCGATGGTGCCGAAGACACGGATTACAGGAAACTGTTTTTCCGAGTCTTGGATGTGGTGCATCGCCAGAGAATTCGTGAGCCCAAGAGTAGGCATGTAGCAAAGCATGTAGCCCAGAAGCATCCAATAGAAGGCACTATTGCCAGAAGCCATCTCGCTAGCGATGGATCCAGGGACAAACCACATGAGAACGGCTCCAGCGAGATGGAGCACCCCAAGCACTACTTGGGTGGGGAAAAAGCGATCCGCCACGAGACCAAGAAAAATGGGAGCAATGATCGCAGCAATCGGCCCCACTCCATAGGCCGTCCCCATTCCAGCTCCGTATTCAACCCCGCGCGCGAGATAGACTCCGATGGTGACGTACCACGCTCCCCAGATGAAAAACTGGAGAAACATCATGATGGAGAGCCGGACAGTAATGCTGTTCATGGCGCTATAAGACAAGAAAGCCGCCGCCCTGGCAAGGGCGACGGCTCTGAGATCTAAACTTTTTCTAAATCGACATCATTTGGGGGTGGCTTCGAGGCCATTTTCATCGAGTTCGACCACCTTGTAGCCTCCCTTTGCCTTGAAGTAGAGAAGGAGTAGAAGGAAAATCACAAACATCGTCGCTGGAATGATGGCCGTGAGACGAATTGCGATTCGGCTCCCATGAATACCGGCTTCAGTCAGAGCTGGAGCATCAACATCGAGAGTGGCTTTATTTGATTCCCACCACGTCGAGAGCGCCGCGAGTTCCTTTTCATCAGCAAGCTTCTTCCCGTCTTTTTCAAGAACGGCGATCTGGTTGCCCAGCTCTCCGCCCTTGTCTGATGCAATTTTCACTTTCGATCCATCGAGGCCAGTGACTTTGGGAAAGAAGAGAAAGCCATCCTCTTTAGGGGCTTTATAGCGGCTGTATGTCTCTTCTGAGATTTCTTGCAGCTTAGCCGAGGCGTTGTAATCCTGCTTGTATCCGATACCAGGCCCACCGAGGAGACCTGCAGAAAGCATTCCGGCAGCTCCAAGAATGGCCATCGCTACCGTTGAGCTACGAGGAAACTGCTCGCCAACAACACCGAGCATTGTAGGCCAGAGGAAGGTTTTACCGAGGCTATATATCGTGACGGCAAGAACCATAAGAACCGTGCCATTCGCGTTACTGATCAAAGTGAGGCCAAGAGCTCCGAGAATCGAGCTCAGTGCAAGTAGGCCTATCGAGGAAATGCGATGAACAATAGGGCCAGCGAAAAAGCGGAGGACAAACATCATCGATGAAGCGTAAATAAAGAGCATCGTTCCCTTTGATCCGCTCTGGAGAATACTTCCGGTAATTTTGTTGATCCAGCTGTCAGTTCCCAGTTCAACATATCCGACCAGGACATGAAGTAGCACGAGTATGAAGAACAATGGAACAAGGCAATTTTTGAGCATTGCTCCGTATCCAAGCCCAGCCTGGTTCGCTTCGGTCTGGGGGAATTTCTCCTTAAGAACGATCAGTCCGTAGAGAACAACAGGAACAACGAAGAGACCCATCAAAATCTCCCAAGGAACCTTGCCAGCAAGTAATGCAAGAAGGCCTCCGATTACGAGTCCTGCAGGCCAACCCGCATGAAGAATATTCAGGTAGTGCGTTTTCTTGTTCGGGTAAAGTGTCGCCGTAAGCGGGTTGATCACCGCCTCACAGATACCATTGGCAATCGCAAAAAGGAACATCCCCGAGTAGAGGAGCCAATAAACAGCGCTCTTGCCACCGCTCGCAAACGCGAAATCAGCGCAAAGAGTCATCGCTCCTGAAATCAGGTGGAGAATGAAAGCTATTACCATCAACTTTTTGTAACCGACAGCGTCGATGAATGAACCGACAATGAGGATTACAAGACCAAATCCAACAAGCCCTCCTCCAGTAATTGTTCCAAGTTCGGTGAGAGTGAATCCGTATTCGCCAGCCCATTGGCCGAGAATACCCGCCCGAATAGCGAAACCGACACCGGCAGCAATGAGTGCGAGGAAACCGCAAGTTAGGAGTTGTTTTCGATTATCCATGTGTGTGTTGTAGGGGGTTTAGTAATAAAGTGCTGTCTTTATTGGTGTATGGACGCGTTTTTTACCAGCAAATTTTCTCGGTGCCCCGTGGAGGTGGTGTTCTTCGATGTGGCGGGGACGCTGGTGAATACGGCGGAAGCCGGTGGGGGCTGTGTATTCCCGGGTGGCGGGGCGACATGGGGTTTCGCTGGAGGTGGCGGATGCTGAAAGAGAATTCCGGGCGGCTTTTAGAGCGATGGGGCGGCCGGATTATTCGCTGAAAATTAGAAATCACTATCCCGCGACTTTTGCGAGAAACTGCGATGGGGTGACTACCTGAACGACAGAATCTGTAAAATCTTTGGCGTTGCGGGTCACGATGAGGTCCGCCCGGGCAGCATATGCACAGGCGACTTGAAGATTGTCTTCAAAATCTCCTCCCTCGGATTCCAATGCCTCGAATGCGCTGCTCTTTTTTGCTGGCGCGATTTCACACCATGAGAGCAATTCACCGAGAAAAACTCTTGCCCCTCGGTCTCCTCTGGACGCGCGGCGCAATATGTAATAGGCATTGCTGATTGAGTGCCAGGCGATAATTGTCGCGTTTTCAGAGTCTCCACACCAGTCCAATACGGCTGCGCTCTGGGCGGCAAACGGCTCTCGCTGAAGCCCAACATCGATCAGAATAATACCCGCATCGGCTAACGGCTGAGGATGTATTCAGCTCTCGGATCGTCGGTGAAGTCCTCTCTGGAGATTTCTTTGAATTTGCCGAGCCAGCGTGAGCCGAATCCTTTGCCCATGGAATTCTTTTCAGAGGAAGGCCTGATTACCGAGAGAGTGAGCTTTCCATCATGAACCTCACCGGAGATAATGTCGCCATCGAGTAATTCGAGATTGGGAACAAAATCCGTGGGAACGGTTGCTTCGGTGGCGGGCATTCTATACAAGAATACGGGATATTGCGATCTAGAGCAAGCCTTGCAATCGCGAGCCTATTTCTAGCAGCTAACTGAAAGCTGCTCAAAAGCGGCTTCGGCGGCGGCTTCGGGGGTTTCCACTGGGGCGGAGGCTTGGGCTCGCTGGGGGGGGGAGCCGTCTTCGGGGAAGAGGAGGGTGCGGAGGTGGATCTGATTGTCGGTGATCCAGGTGTGGGCTCCTATGGGGGTCTGGCAGCCGGCTTTGAGGAGGTGGAGGAAGTGGCGCTCGGTGCGGATGCGGAGGTGGGTCTCGCGGTGATCGATGGCGGCGAGGGCTTGGAGGGTGGTTTCTTCGGGCTTGTAGACTTCGATGCCTACGGCTCCTTGGCCGGCGGCGGGGAGAAATTCCTGGGGGTCGAGGATGGTGGTGGTCTGGGCGGCGAGGAGGTCGTGCATGCCGAGGCGGAGGAGTCCGGCGTGGGCGAGGATGATGGCGTCCCAGGCTGGGTTGTCGGCTAGCTTTTGGATGCGGGTGGGGACGTTTCCCCGGATGTCTACGACTTTGAGGTCGGGGCGGAGGAGCTGAAGCTGGGCGGCGCGGCGGACGCTGCTGGTGGCTACGGTGGCTTGGGGGGGGAGGCCGGGGAGCCCGCCGGGGTGCTTGCTGATGAGGGCGTCTTCGATGGGGGCGCGAGGGAGGACGGCGGCGATGGAGTAGCCTTGGGCGAGCTCGGTGGGGACGTCTTTGAGGGAGTGAACGGCGAAGTCGATGGTGCGGTGGGCGAGGGCGAGTTCGAGTTCTTTGGTGAAGATGCCTTTGTCGATGACTTGGTCGGTGCCGGCGGTGGCTTTGGCGAATTCGCTGAGTTTGAGGTCCTGGCGTTTGTCTCCGATGGTGGAGATGATGTGTCGCTGGGCTTGGAATCCGGCTGCGGTGAGGGCGGTTTCTGTGAGGGTGGCTTGGGCGAGGGCGAGGTCGGAGCCGCGGGTGCCTAGGTGGAGGGTGGCCATTGATGAGTGGGTGGAGGGACTAGGCGTGGGGGAC
>CALAIY010000025.1 GCA_937922595.1 uncultured Verrucomicrobiales bacterium
AGCCAGGGCAAGCTAACCCTTGTCGGATGATGCCAATCAGAGTAATAAAGAGAAGAAAAATGAAGCCCCCAAGCCAGGAAAAGAAGATCAACCGGACTGCGCGTTTACCTGAAGAGCCCTGTGCGAGAAAACCGCACGCAGGGATCTGCGAGGGGGGCGCCCGGTAACGGGTGCTCCTACCTTAATCACCTAATGAAAATCTGCGCCGCTTGGTTCGGCGCGCAGTAACTAACACGATGGCAGATCAAACAAGAATATTAGAAGTCGAAAATCTCTGCGCCGCCAGAGTCGCCGGGAAGGTTGCAGACGAGATGAGGTTGCGAGACGTCGCTGATCAGACCCGAGCGCAATTCTACCTGGGTGGATCTCCCCGTTCTGCGATACTCAGGGCAAGCATCACAATCACCTGTCTCATTCTCTTTTTCAAATATCTTCCTGATGACCAAAATCCTCTTTGGCCTCTGCTTGCCTTTGCTGCCATAGTCGAACTCGTGAGAACCGAACATCGAGTCGATGCTCTGAACCGATTATTTCAGATTCATCTCGAACACTTCGTTGGGTCTTCTGGAACCGAACTCGGCGAACAAGTCGGAACCGAATCCTCTCTGGAATCGCTGCGAGAAAGCCTTATGATAGAGGAAGATGAGACACGAGTTGGAAGATAAAATCCCTCAGGGCGTTTGCGAGAGCACGTTTGCGAGCAGGAGGACGAAAGAGCCATCGGAATCCTGTGCAGCACATATCAAGCCGGAGCAGCAAACCTCGCGTAAAGTGGAAGGTTCGCTTCGCTCGATCACGTCAAATTGGGCGGTTTACTGTCCGTAATCGTTCGCTGGAAAAATGAAGCCCACGCTGATCGCAATCTTTGTAGCGCTCTCACTCTTCAATCTGTTTGCAGATGAAGGCCCGAAGGCGAAGCTCTGGGGGGATTTTCAGGATCCCCGTCAGACGCTTTCATTGTATTCGTGGATCGAAGACGGCTCCGATGTCGACCCAGTTCGGTCGATCAATCACTCAATCCTAATCATATGTTGGATGCCTGATCCGGAGGGCAAGTTTGAAACCTATCAGATTAGTGGCATTGATGGCTATCACTCAAGGAAACGGACGGAAGCCTTTTTGGATGCCATCTACGAATTGAAACAACCCAAGGAGGTAGGAGGTAAGCGTCTAAACGTGTTAGTCGCAGGCAATAATTGGGGGGCGGGGCATTCCCTAAAAGAGAAACTCAGAAAGCTGAGCAAGGAGCACAAGTTTAGTGTCTTTTATGCAGGCGGTTGGGCATTTCGAAAAGCCATTCTAATTGAAGAGCCGGAAGCACGCCTCAAGATGATCAAGGAAGCCTTCAAAGTAGCGACCAACAGCGAACAATGAAGCTTGGGAACCGTCGCCTTGCCCAAAAACACGAACAATAGAATAGCCAAAAGAGCGGTGAACCGCTATAAGTATTGACATACCCTTCTCATAGAAGGGTGCATTTCTAGGCCTCGTCCCTCGGCTTGGATGCACCCTTCATTGTTCTCTCCGTTGCTTTCTGAGCATCGCAATCAAATCGATGAACTCCGTGAATCCATTAAACTGTTCGAGAGACTTGGATGCATAGTCTCTAAACCGGTCTTCGCTAGTCCAGCCTTCATCGAGCCCCTCACCTTCGACCTCTAAAATGCATCCCTAATCTGCTTCAACCTCACTAGCGGGGAGCACCTCTGCGCAATGAAGCTCCCATGCTATGCCTCGTAGCTCGCCGATGGTAAGTGCGCCAGAATCCCAAAGCTTGGCAACATGCCCCAGGAAGCAATTAAGAGCTTTCGCCGAATCTCTCTCGCCAGGAACGTCTACCGAATCGCTTTCGATCTCACGTCCGGGTGCAGTCGATAGCTCGATTAACCACATCGGAGGCTTCGCGCTCTGTGCGATCTGCTGGTCAGCCCAAGCGATCACATCTGCACGCCTAATGGTTCAAAAACGTAACGCCAGCTCAAAGCATTCCGCCAGGGTCGCTGATCACGTGGCGAAGTTCATTTCTTGAGAGAACAGTAAAACTTGGTAATGCGATCTACCAAAATCAGGCAGTGGCCATCAATTAATCAGGTATGGAATCGTCTTCGCCCGCTACTTTTCCTCTCAGCTTCGCCTCTACAAAGCCGTCTAGATTACCATCCATGACGTCTTGGATGTTTCCGGTTTCATGACCCGTGCGGTGGTCTTTTACCATCTGGTAGGGTTGGAAGACGTAGCTTCGAATCTGGCTGCCGAAGGCGACGTCGCTTTTCTGGGAGTGGGTGAGATCGGCGGCGGCGCGTTTTTTCTCCTGCTCTAGGGTGTAGAGTTTTGCCTTGAGGATACGCATGGCGGCCTCGCGGTTTTTGTGTTGGGAGCGCTCCTGGGTGCAGCGGATGAGAATCCCGCTGGGGAAGTGGCGGAGGTGGACGGCGGTTTCTACCTTATTGACGTTTTGCCCGCCTTTACCACCACTGCGAGCGGTGGTGATCTCGATGTCTTTTTCCTCGACTTCGATATCGATGTCCTCATCGATGTCTGGGGTGACATCGACGCTGGCGAAGGAGGTGTGGCGGCGGCTCTGGGCATCAAAGGGCGAAATACGGACGAGGCGGTGAACCCCGACTTCATTGCGAAGGTAGCCGTAGGCATTTTCGCCAACGACCTTGATGGTCGCACCACGAATTCCAGCTTCTTCACCATCGCTGTAATCGACCATTTCTACCTTATAGCCCTTCTGATCCGCATACCGCTGGTACATGCGCAAGAGCATGCTTGCCCAATCACACGATTCGGTACCGCCAGCGCCGGCACTGACTGCGACGTAGGCATTCCCTTTATCAAATTCGCCATTGAGCATGAGGAGAAGCTCTAGAGCATCTACCTTCTTGCCGATTTCGGTAAATTCCTTCGCGACTTCCCCAGCAGAGGCGTCATCTCCTTCTTCTCGGGCAAGCTCGACGAGGACTTCAAGATCATCCGTGCGGGAGACAATTTCATTAAACGGCAGCAACTTCGCTTTCACTGAAGCGACTTCGGTCATTTTTTTCTGAGCGACGTCGTTGTCATCCCAGAATCCAGGCTCGCCCATGGCGCGCTCGCCTTCCGCGAGCCGGTTTTCGAGAGTGGAGACGTCAAAGATACCTCCGGAGCTCGCCGATACGGCCCTTGAGGGCTTCCGTATCAAATGACGAGAGGTCGGCGGAGGTCACCGTGGAGTTGTCGTTTGCCATGCGCCGTTCATACTCCGTGCGTAACGATTCGCAACCTCTCCTCCGTGGAAACCGCACGCGCCACCCTCCTCCGCAAAATACGATATTCCGAGACGAGCCTTATCGTCACGTGGATCGATCCGGAGCATGGTCTCTTCAAGACGATGGTAAAAGGCGCTCTGCGACCGAGAAGCAATTTCGCGGGGTGTCTCGATCTTTTTTACGAATGCGAGCTTACGTTTGTTCGCAGTCGGAGTTCAGAGCTCCACACCCTCCGCGAAGCGAGTGTGCTCGATGCCCGGGAAACGATCGCCAGGCATTACGCCCGCACCGTAGCCGCGACCTATTTCATCAAGCTCTTCGAACTCACGCTGGAGCGTGAAACTCCCCTCCCCGAGTTTCACGATCTCCTTTCTCGCGCCCTCGGCTTCCTCCAGGAAAACGCTCCCTCCCGCAGGGCGCTCATCCATTTCGAAAACCAGCTCGCCGACCTCCTCGGCCTAGGCAAAGAAGGTATCCCTGGTGCGGCAGCTCTCGCCGATTCATTCGGCAAGCTGCCCCCAGAGCGCGAGCGTATTTTCGAATCTCACACGTAATTGCGCGAGCGCGGCGCACCTTAGAACTCCACTGTCGCGCCAAGCTCCGCGACCGTCACGTCTGTATCAGCATCCGTCTCTTTAAGCGCTGCGGCCAGCTTGTGTGAGCGATCTGGCTCACCATGCACGAGCCACACTTTTTCCTTTTTCCCGCCGATACGCCCATAGTATTCCATCAATTCACTGTGGTCCGCGTGGCCAGAAAAGGAATCGAGAATCTCGACGTTTGCCTTGAGCGCATATTCTTTTCCAAAAATTCGCACCTTTTCCTCTTCGGCACGAATCCGTGCACCGAGCGTATTCTGCGCGCAATAGCCGACAAAGAGAATCGTCGTCTTCTCCAGCTCGATGTTATTCTTCAAGTGGTGCAGCACTCGTCCCGCTTCGCACATCCCGCTCGCCGAGATAATGATCGATGCTTTGGGGTTTTCGTTAAGTTCCTTAGAGAGCTTCACGCTTCGGACCAGCGTGAGGTTTTCAAAGCCGAAGGGATCACGGCGATCGAAAAGGAAGTTATAAATCTCCTCATTGAAACACTCCGGATGGAGGCGAAAAATCTCAGTCGCATTCACCGCCAGCGGGCTATCTACAAATACGGGCACTTCTGGAATACTCTTAGCTTCGAATAGCTTGTGGAGTGAATACAAAATCTGCTGGGTACGCTCGACAGCGAAGGCAGGAATGATTATTTTTCCGCCCGTCTCAATCGCGCGATTGAGGATCTCACATAGCTTATCATCTGCCTGCGTTCCATGCTCGTGCTCGCGTCCGCCATAAGTGCTCTCCATGATGAGCCAATCCACATCCTCACACGGCTCTGGATCCCGAAGAATATCATTCGAGCCGCGCCCGACATCTCCCGAGAAAAGAAGCCTTCCCTTCCGATTTGTTTCCCGACAATGAAGATCAAGTATGACCTGAGCAGAACCAAGGATGTGTCCCGCATCGATAAAGGTGAGGACTACTCCTTCAGCAATCTGCATTTTGCGGTTGTACCCGATGTTTACAAAATGACGAATGCACTGCTCGGCGTCCTGCTTCGAGTAAAGCGGTGTGTGAGGCTCAAGCCCTTCCTTCTTCCGCTTCTTATTCACATATTTTAAGTCCTGCTCCTGAATCTTGGCCGCGTCGGGTAGCATGATCTGACAGAGGTCGCGCGTGGCAAAAGTGCTGTAGATATTCCCCGCGAAACCACGGGACGTCAGCGTCGGCAGATTCGCGCTGTGGTCGATATGCGCGTGGCTGAGCACGACCGCATCAATCTCCTCCGGCTTAAAATACGGGAATGACGAATTCTTCTCCCATGCGTCTTTGCGCCGCCCTTGGTAAAAGCCACAATCGAGAAGAATCTTCTGGCCGTTAATTTCGAGGAGGTGCTGCGAACCGGTAGTAGTGCCTGCGGCACCGCAAAAAGTGAGTTTCATAGGAAGGTTGAAAAGGAAAAAGGGTTTGGTAACGGAAGTAACCATCCACCGGTCTTCCCCATGCGCAAACCACACATCCTGCTCCTTCCTCTCGTCCTCGCGACCGCCCTGATTGCCTGCTCCACCGTGGGTGAAACCGGTCGCCGCCAGGTCAATCTCGTCGGCGACTCAAAGGTCGCGGCGATGGGGCTCTCGGAGTTCAACAAATACAAGCAGCAAAACCGCATCTCCCGAGACAGCGCGAAGAATGCCGCCGTTCAGCGCGTCGCCCGCAGGCTCGCCCCCGTCGTCCCACTTAAAAATGCGGAGTGGGAGTTTGTCGTTTTTGAAGACAGCACGCCCAATGCCTTCGCCCTCCCCGGAGGCAAAGTCGGCGTGAATACAGGCATTTTCAAAATCGCTCGTGATGACGCCGGCCTCGCCACCGTAATTTCCCACGAACTCGCGCACGTCACCTCGCGCCACGGAAATGAGCGTCTCTCACAAGGAATCCTCACCAGCATTGGCGGAGCCGCCCTCGGCATCGCAATGAAAGATCAAAACCGCGGAGCACGCACCGGAGCCCTCGCGGCCTACGGAGCCCTCGCTACGACCGGCGTGATTCTCCCCTTCTCCCGCAATCATGAACTTGAAGCCGACACCATCGGCATGCGCTACATGGCTCGCGCTGGCTACGACCCAGCCGCAGCCGTCCAATTCTGGAAAGACTTCGCCGCCTACAACGCTCGCCAAGGAGCTTCGAAAACCCCCGCGTTCCTCCGCACCCATCCACTGGATTCTCAGCGGGTAGCAAATCTCGAACGCGAGCTACCGAGAGCCCGCGCCGAACTGCGGAGATGAACCACAAACTTTTTCAATATATGCCCACCAAACACTTTACCGAATTTCGCTTAGCCTTCCAACGTGAACTACAACTATGGAAGCCATCCGATCAAGACTTCAAAACCAGTCTTGTGAAGGCACAAATTCATTTTAATGGCCCTGACGTGGCGCTCACGATCGACGAATTTCTCGATCTCCAAGATCTATTCGATGAGGCTTCCGCAGCGGAGCAATGAAATCGAAATAAGGCCAATAGTGGACTTTTCTCGCAAAAACGACTGACATCATCACTTCCAATTGGAATCCGGGGCAATCAGCGGCTCAACGACGTTCCCGAAACGCCTTTTCGCCCGCACCAGCAACCCATCTTCCGGTGAAAACACCCACGCCAGGGTGAAAATGAAGCCGGATGCTACTGCCATCATGCCGGAGGTGGTGGTGGCATCGAAACCCAGCATCTGGGGGACGGTGAGAGCCGC
>CALAIY010000026.1 GCA_937922595.1 uncultured Verrucomicrobiales bacterium
CCTCGTCGCTCGTTCCTCGCTCCTGCGGGATCGCTTGAGTCCACCTGCCTCCAGCGAGAGAGGTTTGGAAGCGCTTCGGGAGGATCTTCCCTCAGCGGTCAGGCGAACAAGTGAATCACGTTGCGAAACCCGAATTGAGCCGTAAAATGAAGGCTCGGATGCGTGTATTAGCTATTGTCCTATTTATTACAGGAATTGTAATTTCTGCATTTGTTTTGACGGTGAGAAGAACCGGGGAACCTGGTCGAAAGGCGTCGGCCAACGGAAATTCATCAAGCAAATCTAACAAAGACGCTGTTCCAAATGCCGGGCATAGCGTTCGAGAAAATGGACGTGATCTGCGGGGAGTTGAAGCAAATGTAAGTCTTCTGAATGAATTTCGGGCGGCAGCATTTGCCGATGATGGAGAGGAATTTCGGTTGGCGCTTTCAGCCATGTTGAGTCGAAAATTTGCCGGAGATCCGGCTAAGGTGCTGGAAGAGCTGACCTCATACTTGGATCACGAAAATGAAAAGATTAGATTTGAGCTAGCCAAAATGTATGTGTGGGCAGGATCTCAGGATGAAAAAGTAGTCCAAACTTTACTATTTTTTGTCGAAAATGAAGAAAATAAGCCCACCCAAAAAGAATTCCCTGGGCAACCTGGTGAAATATATACAGAAGATTTTCGAAAGAGTGCGGCAAAGCTTTTGACTGCATTTCGAATTCAAGAAGCTGTAGATTCTCTGTGGACTGCATATGAGCAAACTTCAGACAGGCTTTACCTGCGGCACTTATCGGTATTTAGGGATGGTCGTGTGAGTGAGGAAGCTTTAAATTTGATCGAGGCAAAAAAAGCTAAGTATAGCGATCTGCATAAAGTGTTTGGGATCTACAAGGTGGCAGAGGCCGCGAAGCCGTTAGAAAAAATCTTTAATGCTAGGCAAGAAAGAGACCCGGGGAGAAACCAATCAGAACTGGCTTGGTCGCTTTATCAGATTACAGGGAGTCGAGAGTATTATGATTATCTGGTTGAAAGAGAATTTTATGTTCATAATACATTATTCGATGTTCCGGATGTTTTAGGCATTTTGGAAAACGACTTAAGGAAAGATGATGGGTCTGATCCAAATGCTAAAGGAGATAGGGCGTTTTTATCGTTGCTTGCTAGAGATGGTGGGCGCGAGATTGTCGAAAACTATTTAGTGGAGGTCTTCGAAGAAAAAATAACGTCCCCTGTAGATGTTGCGACCCGTTACCAAGTTGCCGCACATTTGAATGTTAAGGCGCTCAATGGTGCGGCGCAGTTCTACGAAGATAAATACGAAAATGGTTTTTGGCCTCATTATTCGAAGCGCAAAGGATGGCCAATATATAATCTATTGGTCGGGTATGACTACTGAGTTTTTAATTTCCCAGGATCCAAGTAGGGAAGGTCGAAATCCATGCCAAAATACAGGTCTATCATGCGGTAGACACAGTTTTTCTAGCATCTTCGCGAATGTTGGGGAAATGGTGTTATCCTTCCGAATGAGAAAAGAATGTGCCTATAAACCCGCCTGTTTTGATAGGAAGTGCGTGGCTCGTCTCGTAACCGATGTTGGTGATACGCGGCAGGTGGCCAGCGGTGAAAATCGGGGAGCCCTCGGATTAAGTGCTACCGTTAAGGGGAACCAGGCTGAGATTGTATGACCGCACTCGATGCTGCTGACGAACTCCGGCTCCTGATCGCGTCATTTCACGGACTTGTCGTCGTGGAGACGGGCGAAGAAGAGCGTTTCGCAAAGGCTCTCGAAGGAGCCTGCAATGGGCTCGACGTCCCTCTGTTCACCTGGGCGGCCAATACCGGCCTCCGCCGAGGCTCGACGGATGAGGCTCTCGGGAGCCACACTCGCCAGGCGCAGGGGGCGCTCGGCCACATCATGGATCTCACCATTGATGGGGTGTTCTGGTTTAAAGACTTCACTCCGCACCTCGGAAATAGTCCGCTGATCCGCCGCGAATTCCGCGAGGTCGCCGAAAAATTCTGTAATACGCGTTCTGCGATGGTCGTCTCGGGTCACGCAGTCGATCTGCCCGAAGAGGTGCGCCATATCTCGGTAGCGTTCGACATTGGCTTCCCTGGCGAACTCGAGCTTCTCGAAGTTCTCCAAGAAACTGTCACCGAGCTTGCGAAGACCGTCCGTTTTACGATCGATCTTACCCCTGAGACCCAGCGAGAACTCCTTAAAGCTCTCGCCGGCCTCACAAGAAATCAGGCGCGGCAGGCGATCGCCCACGCGATTCTTGAGGATAAGGTGCTCGACAGTAAGGACATTAGTAACGTCCTCGAAAAGAAATCTGCGCTCGTTCGCGATAGCGGAGCCCTTGAATTTTACAGCCCTACCTCACTCAACGCCGAGGTTGGTGGTTTCGTAAATCTCAAAGCCTGGCTTGATCGGGCTCATCACGGTTTTTCTGATGGTGCGGCGGCCCTCAATCTTCCGCGTCCGAAAGGTTTGCTTTTGGTGGGGGTGCAAGGATGTGGAAAGTCGCTCTGCGCAAAAGCCGTGGCTCAGCGCTGGGGGCTCCCTTTGCTCAAGCTCGATTCCGGTGCGCTCTACAATAAATATGTCGGCGAAACCGAGCGGAACTTCCGCGAAGCTACCCGCCTTGCCGGAGCTGTGAGCCCCTGTATTCTTTGGATCGACGAACTCGAAAAAGCCTTCGGAAAATCTGGTGATGATACCGACGGGGGAACTTCACGTCGACTCCTTGGAGCGTTCCTCACCTGGCTTCAGGAAAAACCTGAAGGTATATTCGTCGTCGGCACGGCGAACAATATCGATGCCCTCGCGCCCGAGTTTCTCCGCAAAGGTCGTTTCGATGAGACCTTTTTTATCGACCTCCCTGCGGAAACCGCCCGCTCCGAGATCTTCTCCATTCATATTCGGAAGCGTGACCAAGATCCGGCGGCTTTCGATATCTCATCCCTTGTCACTGCTAGCCATGGCTTTAGTGGAGCTGAGATTGAAGCCGCTGTAGTTACCGCTGCCTATGACGCGCTCTACCGAGAGCTTCCGCTCTCGACTGATCTCATTCTCGGAACGCTCGGCCAGACAGTCCCGCTCTCGGTGAGTCGCCGCGAAGATATCACCGCGCTCCGAGAGTATGCGGGTGCCCGCTTCGTCGCTGCGGGCTAGGCGTTGTTTTCAAATATCGGCCTGCTGATCTGCTTGGTTGGGCGGAATACTTACTTTCAGGATGCTGGAAGAATATATGGTCGTATTGCTCCTGCTTCGGAGGAAACGGGTTTGTTTCATGTGAAGTTCCCGATTCGGCGGCGGTTTATTCAAGTCGCAACCGGTTTCGATCGATGGAAATTCACCTGAATGTTATAGCTTCAGCCGATTATGGCGAATCGGGATTGGGTGAAAGCGAGCAACTTGCCTGCGCGATCGATATCTATTTCGAAAAGAAAAGCGGCTC
This sequence comes from uncultured Verrucomicrobiales bacterium, assembly GCA_937922595.1. GTDB lineage: Bacteria > Verrucomicrobiota > Verrucomicrobiia > Verrucomicrobiales > DEV007 > CALAIY01. The sequence goes on from CALAIY010000026.1 coordinate 3,448, forward strand.
CGGAAATTCCGGAGCCGCTTGCGGGATTGGAGGCATTTGCTTCCAGATTGCAGGGGAGTTCTGCTATTTGATCTGCCAGACTTCGACGACGCGATTCTTGGAGAAGTCTTCTTTGCTGAAGCGATCGGTTTCGCCCATTGAGAATGACTCGATATTGGTGCTTTGACCAAGCGAGCCTTTGATCCAATCTCCGACTTCGCGGGCGCGCCCGTAGGAGAGTCGCTTGTTCAGGGCGTCATCACCGCGAACGTCTGCGTAGCCGATGGTGACAAGTGTGGCGTCTTTGCTGGCTTCTTTGAGTTTTGCGATGAGCGCTGCTTGGTGGCTGCTAGGAACACCGGTTTCTCCAGTAGCGAATGGGATGCGGTAGAGGAATTTGGAGTCGCTATCAGAGCCCATTGTGGCGTAGAGATTATCGAGGTCGGAGTCGTTGGTGACTTGGATTTGTGAGAGGCTGTGCGCTAAGCTTGATGCTTTTTCGCTAAGCTCGATTTTGGGTGCCCCGTTTTCGGATTCAGGAATGAATGAGCGACGAGTGGTGGTTTCAGCGATGTCTGCGGGCGTGGAGCTGTTGGTGAGATCATCGATCATTTTTACTGCGGTGCCTGTGGCCGCTTTGGTTCCTTGAGCAATGGTTGAAGTTCCGTTTTCTGCAGAATCCATTGTTTTTTTGCCTAGGTTCATAGCTCCATCCTTGAGGCTGTTTAGCGCGTCACCGGTCGCTCCTGCGGCGTCACTTGCGGAGTTCATTGCTTTGTTTCCAAGATCGGCGGCGCCGTCTTTGATGTTGCCGAGAGCATCACCGGTGGCTCCTGCTGCGTCTTTCACTCCACCGGAGACGGCTGAGGCGGCATCACCTGCAGAGTCCATTGCTTTGCTCCCAAGATCGGCGGCGCCGTCTTTGAGATTGCCGAGAGCATCACCGGTGGCGTTGGCGGCGTCGCCGACTCCATCGGAAACAGCGGAAGCTGCATTTGCTGCGGTATCAGCGGCTTTATTGCCAAGGTCTGTGGCACCTTCTTTAATGCTACCAAGGATGCCTTCACTGCTTTCTGAATTGGTCGCTGTGGTGGTGGAGTCCGAGGACTTTCCGCACATTTTGAAGCCCAGGAGCGCGAGAAGGCCGATAAGGAGGACTGGGAGAATTTTCATTAGTCCATTTCCTGCTTTCTGTGTGGTGGCTGTGGCTACATCTGCGGCATCGCCTGCGAGATTTGCGGCTCCGGCTCCCATGGCACTAGCGGCTCCGCCTACAGCCTTGGCTGCCCCGCTTGCTGCTGCGGCTACGTCTTCAGTGAGTTCGGCCGCGCCGTCTTTCGCGGCACCAATGCCACTTCCTATGGCTCCACCGACTGCTTTCGCTGCATCGACTGTCCCTTCAGCGGCGTCGCCAGCGATATTCGCTGCACCCTGTCCTACGGACGCGGCTGCACCACCAATTGAGCTGGCAGTGCCGGAAACGGCGGAGCCTGCTGCGTCAGCTGCTCCGCCAATGGCATTACCAACGGTGTTCGCTGCATCACTAGCGGTTCCCATTGCGCTCGATGCGATGCCGGAGGCTGCGCCAGTGGCTGCACCGGCGAAGGAGGCGAGTGAGCCCAAGCCGATTTTATTTAAGAAATCGCCGCCGAGTGAGGCTCCGATGAATGATTTTTGCTCGCCAATGAGAGCGGCTAGACCCGAGGCGTCGAGTCCGCCTGCGCTTTGTTGCTTTTTAAGAAGCCCGGTAAGAACAGGTGTGAGGAGGCCGATGAGGCCGCCAGTTTTTCCTGAAGAAAGTCCAGGGATTGCTCCGATCGCATTGGTTACGGATGTAAAGTTGTCTCCGAGGAGAGCTGTTAATGTGTTTTTTCCCTGATCGATGAGTTGGGAGTTGTCACCGGTAAGTTGGTCATCGAGATTATCTAGGAATTCTGGATCGGCTTTGTCGACGACGTCAAAAATACGTTGAGCACCTTCGCCTGATTGTGCTTGGAGGCCGAGGCCGCCGAGTAGTATCGGGAATATTTTTTCGGTTAAGCTCTGAGCCGTATTCGGTTCGAGGCCAACGGAATCAGCAATCTTGGAGACAACTGTAGAACTGAGATACTCTTGGGCGGTTTCAATTAGGTTTTTCTGCATGTGTATAATAGTAATTGAAAAAGAAAAATGCAGAAAAATCAAGATAATAATAAATGTGACTATAATTTCTGATGATTTAGAGGAGGAAATAGAATTTATTCGAGATAAACATTTTCCTGGATTAAGTGGCCATGGGGAAATTATTCGTCGAATCGAGCTGGAGTAAATAAGCCTTCTTTAAGCGCATGGAGTAAGGATGAAGTGCTCTAGATCTTTGGGTCAGTTGCTAAGGCGCTACTCCATAGATGAATACTACCAGGAGAAGCTTTACCCCTGAGTTTAAGGCGCAGGCCGTCGAATTCGTACGTGCTGGAAAGCCCGTAACCAAGCTCGCCAAAGAACTCGATGTAGATTCCGGCCTACTCTACAAGTGGGCGCGCGACTCCCACCAGCCTTGCGAAGCTCGGTAGCGGACGAGCTTCGCAGGCTCCGCTGCCACAACGCCGACTTCCAGCTCGAGAACGACATTTTAGAAAAGGCCGCAGTTATCCTCGGCACGAATCCCCGACCCAGAGGCGCGAAATGATCCACGATATCCACACCGCTACCGGTGCGGGAATCCGCAAGATCTGCGCTACCCTTGCACTGCCATGTAGCAGCTACTCCCACACAGCTTGATGACATCGGACTCGGAGACCTCATCGCCGAAATTTTCAATCAGCACCGTGCTCGCTACGGCTACCGCCGAATCTACCAGGAACTTATGGATAGAGGCACTCCTTGCACCGCTGATCGCGTCCGCAGGCTCATGGCAGAGCGCGGGCTAAAGTGAGACTCCCCCAAACTTAACGGTGTCGATGACGTAGCCTTCGAAGGGGGAAATAGTGCGGATATTTTAGATTTTCACGCCTCATTGTTGCGCTGCCTTGGGGGCTGCTTCACCTATTTCCTGCGCTTCGGAAGACCTGCAAAACTGGGAAAGAGCCATTCTTTGGAAGGCGTGTTAGCCTTTGATCAAAATGGGAAAGCGCAGCCAGTAGCGCTCGAAGAAACAGGGCTAGGCAGCTATTGCGGAATGCTTTCGATAGGTGATGCCGAAAAGCGCACTCTCCGTTTTACTGATTCGGTGCACGGAAAATTCAAGATTCTTCAGTGGGCGTGCAATTGCTTAGAAGAATATAGGCTTGGCCAAAAATGGATACTGTATTGTTGAGAGCCAAGGAATTCGATGGAGCAACGCTCCGCGAAGGGATTAATCCCGTAGCGGTGAGACGCTCGACGCTTCCATTATTTGGATTTATTGCGATGGGGCTCGCTATCGGAAGTGTCGTTCTGCGGAGAGTTTAGCCGAGCCAAGGTCCGAGCCATTTGGCGATGACTTCTAAGTCCATTTCTTTGCGCTTGGCGTAGTCTTCTAGCTGGTCTTGCTGGATATCGGAGACCATGAAGTATTTACTTTCTGGGTGGGAGAAATAGATGCCGCTTACGGCGGAGCCGGGGTGCATGGCGCAGCTTTCGGTGAGGTAGACTCCGGTGCGCTTCTCGGCGTCGAGGAGCTTGAAGAGGGTTTCCTTTTCTGTGTGATCGGGCTGGGAGGGGTATCCGGGGGCGGGGCGGATGCCTCGGTAGTTTTCGTGAATGAGCTGGTCTTTGGTGAGCTGGGCTTCTGTCTCGTAGCACCAGTCGGTGCGGGCGCGGTGGTGGAGAAGTTCGGCGAAGGCTTCGGCGAAGCGGTCGGCGATGGCTTTGACCATGATTGCTAGATAGGGGTCGTTTTCCTTTTCGTCGAGCTCTTTGGCGAATTCATCGGCTCCGTGGATGCCTACGACGAAACCTCCGAGGTAATCGGCTCGGCCGGAGCCTTTAGGGGCTACGAAATCGGCGAGGGCGTAGTTTGGCTTGTCCGATTTCTTTTCGATTTGCTGGCGGAGGGTGCAGAATTTGGCGATGACTTCGGTGCGCGATTCATCGGAGAAGATTTCGATATCATCACCAACGGCGTTGGCGGGGAAGAATCCGTAGCAGCCTTTGGCTTCGAAGCGGTCTTCAGCGATGATACGCTTGAGCATATCTTGCGCCTCGACGTAGAGCTTGGCGGCTTCTTCGGCTCCGGCGGTGTTTCTTGTTTTAAGGATTTTCTTTTCGGAGTCCCAGACGCCGCGGAGCTCCCAGCTGTGGAAGAAGGGAGACCAATCGATGTATTCGATTAGTTCTTCGAGACTTGCGCTGAAGCGCTCGTCTTCATCTTTAGAGGGGCGTTTTTCGACTTGGATGGTGCTGTCTGCGGTGTTGCTCGCGAAGCTGCGTACGCCGAGCCAGCTTGGGATTGCGATTTCTTGGTCTTTCCAGTCGCAGGTGAAGGCTTTGCTTTGGGCGTCTTCTAGGGAGATGACGGGTTTCTTGGTGCCGCCGCCGAATTTTTCGCGCATCTTGATGTGGAGCGCTTCGTTATCTGCGCGGAAGCTATTGGCTTCTTCGCTGAGGAGGGAGGTGGTGACGGGGACGGAGCGGGAGGCGTCGAGGACGTGGACGACGGAGCCGCTTGGATAGTGGGGGGCTATCTTGATTGCGGTGTGGGCGGCGCTAGTGGTGGCTCCGCCGATGAGGAGGGGGGTGTTCATTCCGGCTTTTTCCATCTCGGAGGCGACGTGCATCATCTCATCGAGGCTGGGGGTGATGAGGCCGCTGAGGCCGATGATATCGGCTCCTTTTTCTTTGGCGGCAGCGAGGATTTTATCGCAGGGAACCATGACTCCCATGTCGGTGACTTCGAAGCCATTACAGGAGAGGACGACGCCGACGATGTTTTTGCCGATGTCGTGGAAGTCGCCTTTGACGGTGGCCATGAGGACTTTTCCTGCGCT
>CALAIY010000027.1 GCA_937922595.1 uncultured Verrucomicrobiales bacterium
GTCATATTTCTTACTGCACACGCGCTTTACAAAGCACCGCTTTTCCTCGCGGCGGGCAATCTTGAAAAGCGCTTTGGCACCCGCAGCCTCACCGCGCTTGCAGGAGCCGGTTGGTCTGCTGGGGTGACTGGGGTGGTTGTCATCGTATCGTTGTTCTCGCTGCTTGGCGTGCCTCCGCTTCCTGGATTTTTGGGTAAAGAATACCTATTAAAGGCTACTTGGTATCAATCGCCGATTCTCGCTGTTATCACCGCGATTACGGTATGTGGCGTCATTTGTCTTGGCGTCCGCGTTCTCTTGATTCTTCTGCGTCGGGAAAACCGCGCGCTCCCTATTCACGCCATCCCCAAGCCGATGGTTTTCGCGACAGCTGTACCCGCCTTCCTCGCCATTTTTGGCACAATTTTATTTCCATTCGTAAACACCACCTTCTTGGCTCCCGCTGCCACTGCGCTTGGTGCCGGTGATGGGGCTCGCTACGCTTTTTGGTATGGCTTCACTCCCGCACTTGGGCTTGGTTTTGGGGCGCTATTTACTGCTGGCATGATTTCGTATTTCACGCGTAATCGACCCGCCCTTATCAGCCGCCGTTCACTCTTTGAAGATCTTTTCAATAGTATCATCGCTGCACTTCGGAGCACAGCGTCGGGCACGGCAAAGCTTCTTGAGAAAGGGACTCTTCACGCCCACCTAGCCATTATTCTCTTAGCTATTGGCACCCTTTCGGTCGCAGCTATTGATGTTTCGGACTGGCCAAGTGTGAGCGCTCCGAGCGCCGAGCACTCCGGTATCTTTATTGTTCTCGCTCCGCTTCTTCTCGCTTCAGCGGCTATTGCCGCGCATACCCGCAGGCCACTTATGGCGCTTGTTTCCCTTGGGCTTGTGGGGCTGCTTGTCGCGTTTCTCTTCCTTTGGTTTAGCGCCCCCGATCTAGCCCTCACCCAGCTCCTCGCCGAGACCCTCGCTCTCTTCCTCCTTGCGGGTGTCTTAGCTCGCACACCAATTATTCCTGCCGCTGCCACCGGCGCTCTCTGGAGACTTCTCTTCGCGGGAGGTGCTGGGCTACTCGTCACTCTGCTCATTTTGAAGTCCATGGCGCTTGAGTGGGATCACCCTGTTTCGGACTATTACCTCGCCAAAAGCAAAACCGACGCCTTCGGCGCAAACGTCGTCAACGTCATCCTAGTCGATTTCCGTGCGCTCGATACTCTCGGTGAAATCGTCGTTCTCGCTATCGCGGCCATGGGAGCCAACGCCGCACTCGGTGCTGGTCGCCGCCGCGCCCCGCTCCCCGGAGGCTCCGCCACTCCGTGGCTTCGCGCCGGACTCCCGCTTGTCACTGCCGTTCTCCTTCCCACTGCTGCCTGGATCTTTTGGCGCGGGCACAATGCCCCCGGCGGCGGTTTTATCGCAGCGCTGCTCGTAGCCACCGCGCTCGGCCTTAGCCTTCTCGCGCAAAGCAAAAAACTCACCGCGCCCAAGCTCCGCGTCCTTGCAAAGCGAATGCTCGTCTCCGGCCTCACCATCGCCCTTGGTGCCGCCCTCGCTCCGCTCGCCGTCGGCAAAAGCTTCTTCACCGGCCTCTGGTGGCACTCCGGATCACTTCACTTGGGCACCCCACTTCTCTTCGACCTCGGAGTTTTCCTCACCGTCGTCGGCTTTGCCGTCACGTATCTTCGTCACTTCCACGCCCCGCGCAGCTAAAACCATGGAAACCCTCATCGCCCTCACCATCGGGCTTCTCACCGCCACCGGAATCTATCGCCTCCTTGGCGGCACGAAGATCGACGTCGTCATCGGCATCATCCTTCTCAGTCAGGCGGCCAACCTCACCATCCTCGCCTCCGGCGGCCTCAAGCACGGTGCACCCGCCCTCCTTAAAGACGGCGTCACCCCTGATTCCGCCACCCTCGCCGATCCCCTCCCGCAAGCGCTTGTCCTTACCGCCATCGTCATCGGCTTCGCCATCCTTGCCTTCATGATCAGCCTTGTCACCCGCTCCTCCGAACCCTGATCCAATGGCCGAACACTCCATCCTTATCGCTCTCTTTGCACCGCTCGTGGGTGCGATCGCTGCGCTTCCCTTCCGGATGCGCCCACAGCTCGCTGCCACGATTGCGATCGCAGCCGCCGCAGTCGCCCTCGGTGCCAGCCTCTCCCTGATCAAATTTACTGCCACCGGTGAAGTCCTCGCGATCCACGTCGGCGGCTGGAGCGCGCCCTTTGGCATCGTCCTCGTCGCCGATGCCTTCTCTGCGCTCATGCTCGTCGTCTGTCAGCTCGTCGTCCTCGCCGCGCTCATCTTTGGCACCTTTAGCCTCCCCGCACGCTACCACCGTAGACACCTATTCCCCCTCATTCTCACTCTGTCCCTCGGGACAAACGGCGCTTTCCTCACCGGCGACCTCTTCAATCTTTACGTCTGGTTCGAAGTTCTTCTGCTCTCCTCCTTCGCCCTTATGGCCATGCTCCGAGGTGCCGAATCACGCAACGCCGCCTGGCGCTATGTTGTCATCAATCTCGTCTCCTCCATCCTTTTCCTCACCGCCGCAGGACTCATCTACGGGAAAACCGGCACCCTCAATTTCGCAGAGCTTCACCTCCGGTTCGCCGCCGCCGAATCCTCCTTCCTCATCGACAGCTCCGCCGCCCTCCTCTTTGGAGCCTTCGGAATCAAAGCCGCCCTCATCCCGCTCGCCTTCTGGCTTCCCTCCGCTTACCCCAAGCTCCCGCCCGCCCTCTCCGCCCTCTTCGCCGGCATCCTCACCAAAGTAGGGCTCTACGCATTCTACCGCTTCTTCGGAATGGTACTCACCGAAGGAAACTCCTTTCCCCACCGCGAAATCCTCTTTTGGGTCGCCCTCGTCACCATGCTCGGCGGCGTCCTTGGAGCCGTCGCCCAGGGAGACATGCGGCGTATCCTCTCCTTTCATATCATCAGTCAAGTCGGCTACATGGCTCTCGCCCTCGCCATCTTCACTCCTCTCTCCCTCGCCGCCGGCATCTTCTACCTCGCCCACCACATCATCGTGAAGGCCAATCTCTTTCTCGCCACCGGCCTCGTCGAAAAACACGCCGGCAGCTCCGATCTCGCCAAAGTCCACGGCGTCCTCCACTCCGCCCCCGCCATCGCCATCCTCTTCGCCGTGCCCGCCCTCTCCCTCGCCGGTCTCCCACCGCTCTCCGGCTTTTTCGCCAAATTCGCCCTCCTTCGCGCCGCCCTCACCGGAGGTGAATGGCTCGCCGCCACCATGATCGTCCTCGTTGGGCTTCTTACTATCTTCTCCATGCTCAAAATCTGGCGCAATATCTTCTGGGGCACTCCCACCGCTCTCGCGGAAACACCCCCCCGCCCACGCGCCCCGCTTCTAGCCACCTCGAGCGTCCTCGCCCTGCTTACGATTGCCATCGGCATCGGCTGCTCCCCCGTGCTCAGTCTCGCCACCCAAGCCGCTCAAGGGCTGCTTGAACCCACCGCTTACCTAAAAGCCGTTCTCCCAGATTACGCGCCATGAAGCACCTCCTCTACTTTCCATTCTTCTACATCAAAGAAGTTATCGTCGGCGCACTCATGATCGCCCGCGACGTTCTCCTCCCCGGTAAGAGAATCTCGCCCGTCCTCCTCCGCGTCCCTCTCGGCACCCTCCGCCCCCGCCAGCGCCTCCTTCTCGCCTGCCTCATCAGCATGACTCCCGGCACCATCTCCATTGGTGAAGAAGACGAAGGCCGCACCTTCATCGTCCACTCCCTCTATGGCGGTTCCAACCCCGCAAGCGTCATCGCCCACCTCAAGCGCCACTACGAACCCTTCGTCGCTCGGATTCCAATCTAGTAAAAAACTCCATTGCCATGCTCACCGCAGCCACCATCGCAATCATCCTCGCCCTTCTCATCAGCATCGCGCGACTATTCACCACCGACTCCGCCGCCGATAAAGTAATCGTCGTAGATATCGCCTCCTTTCAGCTCCTCGGACTCGTCGTCCTCCTTGCTATCTATGATGATAGTGAGCTTCCTCTTCAATTCGCCTTCATCCTCGCCCTCCTCGGCTTCATCTCCACCCTCATCCTCTCCCGGCTCATCACTCCAGAAGACCCATGATTGCCGAATTAATCATCTTCCTCGGAAGCCTCTGCTTCCTCATCGCATCCATCGGCCTCTTCCGAATGCCCGATCCCTTCAGCCGTATTCATGCCGCCACCAAAGCCTCCTCGCTTGGCGTCCTCCTTCTCGCCATTGGGGCTCTTCTTTATTTCCGCACCGGCAGCGCCACATTTTTCACTATCGCCATGGTATTTCTCGTCTTCTTTACCGCCCCCATGGCCTGCCACGCCATATCCCAAAAACTGCTACCAGGTAAAGACGACCAAAAATGACCAACACCCCCGAGGGCATTTCCCAAGGCTGGAGAAAACAGCTCATAGACTTCATCGACGCCAAGCGCACCGAGTACTTCTTCGCCAGTCTCATCATCTTCAATGCCATCCTTCTCGGCCTGGAGACCAGCCCCGCCATCATGGAGCGCTGGGGCACCATCATCCGCACCGCAGATACCATCTGCGTCGGCCTATTCGTCGTCGAGCTTCTCACCAAGATCACCGCCCACCGGCTCAGCTTCTTCAAAAACGGCTGGAACGTCTTCGACTTCATCGTCATCGCGATCGCCATCACTCCCGGCTACGGAGCACTCTCCGTCCTCCGCGGACTCCGTATCTTGCGGCTACTCACCGTCGTTCCCTCGCTGCGTCGCGTCGTTGCCGCCGTCCTCCACAGTATCCCTGGGCTCTTCGGCGTCATGGCCATGATGCTCATCTTCTTCTACACCTCCGGAGTCATCGCCACCCGTTTTTTCGCCGAAAGCCACCCCGAATGGTTTGGCTCATTGGGGAAAAGTTTCTACACCCTCTTCCAAGTAATGACGCTCGAGAGCTGGTCCATGGGCATTGTCCGCCCCGTCATGGAAGTCCACCCGTGGGCCTGGGTATTCTTCGTCACCTTCATCATCATCGCTACCTTCACCATCCTAAACCTATTCCTGGGAATCATCGTCTCCACCATTCAGGAACTCTCCGAAGAGCCCGATGAAAACGCCCCCGCCCCCGATCTATCCGAAGTGATCGCAAGAATGGAAGCCGATCTAAAAACGCTCAAGAAAATAGCCGAGCAAAAATAACCTACCGCGTAGTGTGATCGGAATTGGAGAATTTCTGACTACGAATCACTCGCACATCACTCTCGTAAGAGATCACAGAATAAGTATCAAGATCCTCGGCAGCGACACGATTTAGGATCTTATCTGCCGACTCTTCGGATACGATGACGTCGATTTGAATATGGCGCCCTTCCCAATTGGACGTCTTCGCTCCACCTGATCCCTCCACCCCAAGTCCTCCGATCTTAGCCGCTTCAATCGCCGCAAGAAAAATCACTGCTGATACCGAGCCCTGGTGTGCCGCGGTAGCCGCCGCATCGATCTGGCTTAGCTTTCCTACCTTTCGCATCAGGAAGAATGCCGAAAGCGGCGTCGCCACTCCGAGGAGCAAAGTCACCATTTCTGGCTCCAGAAGCTCCGTGATTGGAGTCTGGGATACCGCTGCGCCGCCTTTCAATCCAATCGCTAGGAGAAGATAGATCGAAAGACTCTGGTAGACGGCATCAGGCAGCTGAAAATCGCTCTTCACCCAGCGGGCGATCATCCCCAATCTGGATTGGCGCGAGTCTCGATCTCCATGAGCGCCTCGTGGATGCTGCTGCCCGCATTCCGAAACAACTGATGCACGGGCTTTCATTCGGATTCGTCTCGGCGAGATCGCCGATCACAGCTCGCATTGCCGATGGAGTTTTTTTTTTGGATTTGCGGTGATCATATTCATATGCGGTGTTTTTCGTGCCTGTTATGGCACGAAATTAAATGCGCGACTTAAATGTCGTCCTTTCAAATGAATGCGCTCAAAAATGATTCCCCGCCAACGTGGACGCTCCTTACCAATCATAGTCACGTCCTCGTGTGCCTTGCTCGGGAAGGGGATCTTACCGTGCGCGAACTCGCTTTAAGAATCGGCATCACTGAGCGCTCGGTCCAAAGAATCATTTCCGATCTCACGAATGCCGAAGCGCTTGAGGTCACTCGTGAGGGCAGAAGAAATCGCTATACGGTAAATGAATCATTCCGATTCCGGCACGAACTCGAATCCCAGCAGACGATTGGCGGCCTGCTCGACCTTCTTCGGTAATCGTCACAAGCACCGAATATCCTTGACCTTTGGGCACGTTCCCGGCATCTAGAAGTTGTTCAGAATTGCGAAACATCGCACTTTTTTATAGCTTTTTTAATTAATTCCGGAAGTTCATGATAAACGTGGTTAAATCACCTGCCTCTCGCCTATTTACCTGGGTTCGCGCCGCTCTCCTGCTGGTCATTTCGTTCGGTATCTTTGCCGTTTCACAGCCAGCCTCCGCTCAGAGCACCGCAGAAGGGAAAATTGTTCGCGACATTGACGTCCGTTATCTAGGTGATCGCACGATTGATGCTGGCCGAGTACTCGGCAACATGCAGACCAGCGTCGGTGATGCCCTCAGCTCCCTAGTCCTCGATGAAGACATCAAAAGCCTCTACCAAAGTGGTGATGTAGACGACGTCCGCATCGTCACGGAAAACCTCACCGATGGGGTAAAGCTCATCGTCCTCGTTCGCGCTCGCGCCCTACTTAGCCAAGTCGCCTTCGCCGGAAACTCCGGAATCAGCTCCAAGAAGCTTCGCGCGGTCGTCCAGCTGGACGTCGGCAATTCTTTCGATGATGCGGAACTTCAGATCGCACGCCAAGACATCGAAGAATACTACGCCAAAAAAGGCTATGCCGAGGCGACCGTAAATTACCGCATCGAAGACACTCCGGAGGGTTTCTCCCGCGCAGTTTTCCAGATCGACGAAGGCACTAAAGCAGTTCTCAAGGATATCTTCTTCGAAGGAAATACCGTTTTCAGCGATCGCGACCTCAAAAAGCAACTCCAAGTAAAAGAGAAAAGCCTCTTCAATTTCTTCCGTGGCGGTAAAATTGATCCTGATGTGCTCGCCGAAGACGTCACTCGTCTCCGCGATTTTTACGGTGATTCCGGCTACATCGATTCCGATGTAAACGTCCGCACCGATCCCACACCAAAAGGGGATAAAGTGAATCTCGTCTTCGAAATCACCGAAGGTCAGCCCTACTCGGTAGAGTCCGTCTCCCTCACCGGTCTCACTGTATTTGATGCAAGCGAGCTTCGTCCCGCGCTTCTCACTGAAAGCGGCCAGCCTTACTCAGTCTCCTCCATTCGTGAAGACGAAAGCACCCTCCGCGATTACTACGGAGCTAAAGGCTACGCCGATGTCCGAATCTCCACTCGAATCGACCGCGCACCAGGGAAACAGCTCAAAGTGCGCTACGCCGTTTCCGAAGGAGCCAAAAGCTACATCCGCAAGATCAACATCGCAGGCAACGACAAGACGCAGGATAAAGTCATCCGCCGCGAGCTCGCCGTCGCCCCTGGTGATGAGTATAACTTGGTGAAAGTAGACGCCTCCAAGCGCCGCCTTGAATCCCTCCAGTATTTCGCCCCCGGCTCCGGCGTCGATATCTTCCCCACCGACACCCTTCAGGAAGGCTACAAAGACCTCAACGTCCGCGTCGAAGAAACCTCCACCGGCTCCGTAAACTTCGGTGCAGGATTCAGCTCAATCGATAACTTGGTCGGCTTCATCGAAGTCACCCAATCAAACTTCGATCTCTTCGGTTGGGGCAATGGCTTCACCGGTGGTGGCCAGCGCTTCGGGCTTAATCTTCGCGCCGGTTCCGAGCGTCGCGACTTCTCGCTCAGCCTCTACGAGCCATGGTTCAATGATTACAAAATCGGCGTTGGTGGTGAGCTCTTCTACCGCGATCTCCTCTTCCTCTCCGATCGTTACGATGAGCGTAAAGTTGGCGGCCGCCTCTATGCACGGAAAGCCACGGGAGCAAATTCCTACATTCAGCCTGAAATCACCATTCAAAACGTCACTGTAAGTGTCGATGGCAGCGACGATGATCTGGACGACGATATTTCCGATGTCCTCCGCCAGGAAGACGGCGATTACTTCCAAGCCAAGCTCGGTCTCACTTGGGTCATGGACAAGCGCGATAGCCAGCTCATCACCCGCTCCGGCTACCGCATCTCAGCTGGAGCAAATGCCTCCGTCGCCGGCGATGTCGATCACATTGGCTTCGAGCTATCTGGATCGAAATACTTCAGCCTTCCTTTCGATACTATCTTCAGTGTCCGCGGCTCCGCCGAATTTGTAAGTGGCGACGCTCCCATCTTCGACCGCCTCTTCCTCGGTGGTGCCAATGACCTCCGCGGCTTCGAATTCCGCGACGTCGGCCCCAAGGATGAATTCGGCGAGCCGCTCGGCGGCAAAAGCGCCATCTTCGCCAGCGCGGAATATACCTTCCCCATCGTTGAGCGTGTGCGTGGCGCTGCTTTCTACGATATCGGTGCCGTAAGCTCTGATTCTTTCGACGTCGGAGACGTAAACTCCAACTTCGGTTTCGGCCTCCGCCTCTACTTGCCGGTCGGCCCAATTCGTCTCGATTTTGGTATCCCCGTGCAGTCCGACGAATTTAATGACTCCAACGGCCAATTTAATTTCAACATCGGCTACTCCTTCTAGGTCTTATTTGACTCACTCCTAGATCTCCCGTACTCGCTTCTAGGGGGCAAAAGAGTTCCCTAAAACTCCCAATTTCCGAATAATCCGCTTATCCTAATGAAATCTCGTTTTCTCTCCATGATCGTCGCCGCCCTTGCTGCCACGGTTGCCCTTCCCGCCTCGGCAGACGCCCAGGAATTCAAAATCGGCATCGTCGATATGAAGCGGGTTTTCGCCGATTACTATAAGACCAAGGAGGCCGAGCAGAAGGTCAACGAAGGCAAGTCCGTCGCAAAAAAGGAACTCGATGAGCGCAACGCCAAATATAAGCAGCTCATCCAAGAGTGGCAGGATCTTCAAAAGCTCGTCAAAGATCCCGCACTTTCCGATGAACTCCGCAGCGAAAAGACCAAAGAAGCTCAGGACAAAGCCGCTGAAGCAAAAAGCCTCGAGCGCGAAATGGCCGAATTCCGCCAGCGCCGCGAGCGCCAGCTTCAAGAGACCGTCCTTCGCATGCGCAAAGGCATCCTCGAAGAAATTCGTGAACTCGTAAAAGACAAGGCCAACACCGCGAACTACGACCTCGTATTCGACAAGTCCGGCCTCGGAATGAACGGTGTCCCGTTCCTTCTTCACTCCAAAGACGCCGTCGATTTCTCCAACGAAATCATCGCGATCCTCAACAAAGACGCGCCAGAAGAAGCCGCTGAGTAATCTCAAAAGCGAAATACTTTCCCAAGAAACGCCCGCCCAAAAAGCGGGCGTTTCCTATTTCTACACCTCGTGAAAACAACCCTCGGAGACATCGCCACTCTCGTCAGCGGCACCATCATCAAAGGCTCTGCCGAAACGCCAATCACCGGCTTTGGAGCCCTTGATGAAGCCCGCCCCAGCGACATTTCATTCTTCGGCAACGAGCGCTACCAATCGGCCCTAGAGAAATCCCAAGCCGGAGCCGTCCTCGTTCCTGAAAGCTATGATCGCCTTCCCGAAAGCAGCTCTGCCGCAATCGCCGTAGCCAATCCCTCCGCAGCATTCGCCCAAGTCGTCGGAGCCTACGGCCCCAAACCGCGCATCCCCGAACCCGGAATCCACCCAGCAGCAAATGTCCACCCCACCGCGAAAATCGGTGAAGGCACCGAAATCGGTCCAGGCTGTTTTGTCGGCGAACACGCCATCGTGGGAGAAGGCTGCCTCCTTCACGCCAATGCCGTCGTCCGCGAGCGTTGCATCGTCGGTGATCGCGCCATCCTTCACAGTGGTTGCGTCGTCGGCTCCGATGGATTCGGCTACGAACCCGATGCCAATGGCGTCTTCCAGAAAATTCCCCAAATAGGCATCGTCGAACTCGGCATCGACGTCGAGATCGGAGCCAATACCACCATCGATCGCGCCCGTTTCGGCCGCACCTATATTGGCCACCGCACCAAGATCGATAATCTCGTCCAGATCGGGCACAACTGCACCATCGGCACCGACTGCGCCTTCGCCGCCCACGTCGCCCTCGCCGGCAGCGTCACCATGGGAGATCGCATCATCGTCGCCGGCCAATGCGCCTTCCAAGGTCACATCGAAGTCTGCTCCGACACCCTCTTTCACGCCCGCTGCGGAGTCACCAAATCCGTCACCGAGCCCGGCCACTACATGGGCTACCCATCAGGAAAAGCCGGCCCCGGCCGCAAAATCATGGCCCTCACCCAAAAGCTCCCCGACATCTACAACCGCCTCCGGAAACTCGAAAAAGGCTCGTGAACACCTTCTACAACGCCTTCGATCTCGCCACCTCCGCACCCCGCCACACCGGCGAGGGCGAGTACCGCACCCCGTTCCAAGTAGATCGCGACCGCATCATCCACACCTCCGCCTTCCGGCGGCTTCAAGGCAAGACCCAAGTCTTCGTCTCCGGCCAATACGATTTCTACCGCACCCGCCTCACCCACTCCATCGAAGTCGCTCAAATCGGGCGCTCGATCTGTAGCTATCTCCAAGCAAATTCCGAGCGCCTCAGCGATGATTACTTCATCGACCCCGATCTCGTCGAAGCCGCCTGCCTCGCCCACGACATCGGTCACCCGCCCTTCGGCCACACCGGCGAGCGTGCCCTCAACCGCCTCATGGCGGAAACCGGCGGTTTCGAAGGCAACGCACAGACCCTGCGAATGCTCACCGAGACCATCTTCTCCGGCACCCGCGATGGCATGGCTCCCACCCGCGCCTTCACCGACGCCGTCCTCAAATACAAATCCCTCCGCGGCGAACTCGGACCCCAGCCCGAAAACCACTTCCTCTACGACTACCAGCACCGCTTCCTCGACTTCGTCCTCGACGGCTCCGATTTCCCCCCCGAGCTCATCCCCGGAAAACCCCGCGACGCCTTTCAATCCATCGAATGCCAGATCATGGACTGGGCCGATGACACCGCCTACTCCGTAAACGACATCGCCGACGGCATCGGCACCGGCTTCATCACCCTCGAAAAGCTCGAGCACTGGGCCACAGACAACACCCTCACCGAAGCTGAATCCTCACACGTCGACGAAATCTGCCGAGCCATCAAAGACCGCCGCGTAGAATCTCGCTTCGGCCGCAAAATCGGAGCCTTCATCGCCGCCGCCAAGTTAGAAGACGACGCTAACTTCATGTCCGGCCACACCGCCCGCTACCGCTATCGCCTCTCCGTAGACCCCGCCATCCGAGCCGAAAGCGCCCTCTACAAGCGCGTCGCCCTAGACCTCGTCTTCCGCTCCCAACAACTCGCCCAGCTCGATCACAAAGCCGATTTCCTCATCGGCCGCCTCTTCGGCGTCTTCTCCGATCGCTACATCGAAGACACCCCAAAAAACAAATTCCGCCTCCTCCCCGAGTCCACCGAGCAAGAAATCAAAAACGCCCCCGATCGCCCCGCCCGAGCCCGCCTAGTCTGCGACGCCATAGCCTCCATGACCGACGGCTTCGCCGTCCGCACCTCCAAACGCCTCTTCGACGCCGACTTCGGCTCCATCATTGATCT